>NZ_JBHJQI010000023.1:0-55801 GCF_042262805.1 Streptomyces sp. NPDC056361 | reverse complement strand
CATCGGGCGGTGGTGCATGCCCGCCCTCGGGCGCATCGGGCGGTGGTGCATGCCCGCCCTCGGGCGCATCGGGCGGTGGTGCATGCCCGCCCTCGGGCGCATCGGGCGGTGGTGCATGCCCGCCCTCGGACGCATCGGACGGTGGTGCACGCCCGCCCTCAGACGCATCGGGCGGTGATGTCGCCGAACGACGTGTCGGCGTGGATGTGCAGTCCGGCGTCGACCCCCTCGGCGTTCCCGAGGCCGTTGGCGATACGGCCGAAGGCGGTGCGGGCGTCGAGCGTCGCGGACGTGCCGCGGGCCGCGCCGACGGTGATGCCGCCGGCCTCCGTGCGCAGCGTGACCGTGCCCCGTACCGCCTCCGTGACGTCGATGTCGCCCTTCTGGGTCCTGATCTCGGCCGTGCCGCCGAGCCGCCCCACCGCGATGTTCCCGGCCTGCAGCACGATCCGCCCGCCCGCGACCTCGTCGAGCCGCACGGTGCCCGCGGCCCCCTCGAACACCACGTCCCCGAGTCGGCCGGTGCCCCGCAGCTCACCGGCGGCCGTCGTGGCCTCGACCCGCGACCCGGCGGGCAGCAGGACGTCGACCTCGACGACCCCGGAGTTGCCCAGCACCCGATTCTTCGCGGCCGGGGTCGCGATCCGCAGCACGCCGTCCGCGTACCCGACCTCGACCTCCTCGGCGGCCTTCACGTCGCGCCCCTTGGAAGCGTCGGCCGGCCGGACCTCGACGGTCGCCTCACCCTTGTCACCCGCGACGAACCGGATGTTCCCGGCGGCGATGTCCACGACGGCGACGATCTCGGCGGCGGTGGCGAAGTTCTGCATCGTTCTCTCCTTCTCCTTCGGCGAGCGCTCCACCGGCTCGCCGTTTCTGATGATGGAAAAGCTACGTTGCGTTCGATGGTCTGGCAACAGCCCCGTTGCGTAGAAACCTAATAAATGCAGGTCACTCCAGTAATTTCATTGCAACGACTCTGAAGGTAATGCAACAACCCACCCCCTCGCCCATTGCAATGAACTGACGCTGAACGCTCTTCGGTCCCGGCTCGGGGTCCCGATCCGCCGGTGACCGGCGGGAGTCCGGATCGTTGCCCGGTCATCAACGAACGAAGGCAGCCGGAGGTGTGCGGTGGGCGGACAGCGGACGAGCGCGACGCGGGACCTGGTCCTGAGCGAGGCCGAGGACGTGCGGAGGGCGGCGGAGGCGCTGGCCGAAGGGGCTGCCGTGGTGCACGGCTTCGGCAACTTCTACGCCTTGACGGCGCGCCCCGACCGGGAGGTCGTCGAGCGCGTGAACCGGATGAAGGGGCGCCCGGTCGATCAGGTCGGCAGCGTCACCACCGTCCGCGAACGCGTCGGCTCGGTCTTCGACTGGACCCGGCTCCCCGTCCCGCTCCCGCGCCGTCAGGTCGAGGACCTCGTCGACGAGCTGCTCGACCTCGGCCCGTTCGGCGTCCGGGGCCCCGCCGCCGCGCACATCCCGCCCCACCTCACGGCCGTCCAGCACGGCGTCGGCACCGTCCAGCTGATCGTCCCCGGCTACTCCTGCCCCTCCAACGCCTTCCTCGCCGAGGCCCTCGACCGCACCGGCACCGGATTCCTCTCCGTCACCTCGGTCAACCGCTCCCGCCACGCCACCGGCGCGGACCACGAACCGGCCCACTGGACCGCCGACGGCGCCATCGCCGAATTCGGCCACGAGCCCGACGTCCGCATCCTCGCCCACGCCGACGACGCCGCCGCCCGCCGCCGCCACCCCCACCACGCCACCACCTCCACCACCGTCCTCTCCTTCCACCACACCCCCGGCTACGGCCGCCCCGGCATGCCCACCCTCACCCTCGAACGCCACGGCTCCCTCTCCGCCGACCACACCCGCGCCATCGCCGCCAACCACGGCTTCACCCTCGCCCTCTCCCCCCACTCCCCCCACCGCCTCCCCACCCGTACCTACCCCGCCTGACGACAACCCCTCGCGGCCGGCGCCGACCTGCAGCGCAGCGGAGCGCGGCAGCGCGGCGCCGAGCGAGCGCGCACGTGTTACCCGGCGACGCCGGCCGGTCCGCCTTCGCAGACCGGAAGCGGGCCGGCCCGAAGGCATTGCCCCCCGGGGAGATGCCACTGCTCGATGTCCACCTGTTCACCGGCACCCGTGAGCCGCGCGGCCGTTCCTGGTGCTTCGTTCGTAGGTGCCGACCCGCGATGTCACTCCAGCAGGGCGTCGTACAGCTCGGCGTCGGCGGGGATCCACGGGAAGGCGATCAAGGGGTACGCGGTCGAGCGGTCCTCGAGGTCGAAGGCGAGGACGGCGTCGACGAACTCCTGCGGCGGCAGGTAGCCGTGATCGAGCACGTAGTGCCCGATCAGGGAGGGGGCCGCGTAGGCGGTTCCCGGCTCCCCCGGCACCCGTATCTCTCCTGCACCGGCGCTCGCGCACCGATGCCCTGGCCGGGGTTCGTACCATGGGCGGGCGTCGTCGAGCAGTTCCGGACACAGGTCGCACTCGTGAAGACCCAGGGCCTGGTTCACGGCCTGCTCCTCCAGCACCGTCAGCAACTTGGACGTGAACTCTTCGGGTACCGGCCCGGCAGCCCAGGGCCGTCCCGCCTCCAGCCAGCCGACGTTGAGCCGTCGGTAGGCATCGCGCACGGTGACGAACCGCACGCCGGGACCGCCCTCGGTGAACACGTCGCCGTCCTCGGCGATGCAGTAGGCGTAGAGACTGAGATCGTCGTAGAACATGACCGCATCCCAGCAGAACGACGGCCCGCGGGCCGACTGATTACTCGAGCAGCAGCCGTTCCAGCCTGAACTGCGTCTTCGGGCCGGGATGCCGTTGCAGGGAACTCGTCCGCTACAAGCAGGCCAACCTCAACAAACGGCTCGGAGGCTGGGAAGCCATTCCGGGAACTGGTATTTCGACAGTGTCCACGTGATCGAGCGGTACAGCACCGTCCGGATCGCATCACTCCAACACAAGCGCATTGCAGAGCTGACAGAAAAAGCATCTGCCGACCCTGCACCTCAAGGCTGATTCGTGGTCATGGTGGTCCTGTGGCGCACCTGTCACGGGTGCGACGATCGCTCGCTCGGGAGGCTGCGTCGGAGGCAACGAAGCTCCGGTTGTAGACGGATGGCCATCCCAAGTCGTCGTCCACGGGCGGACCTTCGACGTGTCGTCAGTCTGCCGCCGTCGGCCTGGCTTGGCGCACCGCGGAGTGGCACTCAGACGCCCCAAGCCCCGGACTGTTGAGCAGAAAATGATCCGGACCCGACTTTTCCACCAAGATCCACTTTATCTGGTTTTCCTTTCCGGGAGACCTTTGGCTCCCATTTCTCCTGCAACAGGAAAAGCCCTGGCGGGAGGCCTGTTAGCCTGCGTCGGATTCCATGGGACTTTTCTTGGGGGGAATTAATGAGACGCGACCGCAGGCATGGCCTGCATGTACTCATGGCCGCCGTGATATCGGTCGGGATGCTGCCCGGCGCCGCGGCTGCCGCAAGCCCGGACGACAGACCGCGGCTTCCTGATCTGAAACAGCCGAAGCCCGTCGCAGTGACGGGAGTTGCGACGGGGGGTGCCAAGTGGCCGGACGCTGCCACCGCCCACTCCTGGCGGAAGAATCCCCCCAGGGTGACCTGGCCGGCGCAGGGCAGCGCCGAGGTGTCTCTGTCCGCAGGAGGACGGGCGGGAACTCTGCCCGTCTCCATAGCGCAGGCTCCCTCAGCGGGCCGCGCCTCGATGTCGGCCATGGTGAAGGTCTCGCTTGTCGACCGGAACGCGGCCCTCAAGGCGGGCGTCGAGGGCCTGATGCTGACCGTCGCCCCCAGCAAGGCGGGGAGCAAGGCGAATCCGGCCCGGGTCTCGGTGGACTACGGGGCCTTCCGGGGCGCCTACGGTGGTGACTGGGCCTCCCGCCTCC
This sequence comes from Streptomyces sp. NPDC056361, assembly GCF_042262805.1. Lineage (NCBI taxonomy): Bacteria > Bacillati > Actinomycetota > Actinomycetes > Kitasatosporales > Streptomycetaceae > Streptomyces > Streptomyces sp. NPDC056361. The sequence goes on along the minus strand of NZ_JBHJQI010000023.1, from coordinate 51,873 downwards.
GCCTGGTCGAACTCCCGGCCTGCGCGCTGACCACACCCGAGGCCGCGAAGTGCCGCGTCCAGAAGCCGCTCGCCACGAAGAACGACGTCCGCGCGGGCAGGCTTACCGCGAACAGCACCGTGCCGATGTCCGGCGCCATGGTCCTGGCCGCGACGGCGGATGCCGGAGGGCCCATCGGCGACTACAAGGCGACCTCCCTGCAGGCGTCGGGCTCGTGGAGCGGCGGAGGTTCGACAGGTGCCTTCGCCTGGTCGCAGCCGATCGAGGTTCCCGAGGCCCCGGGTGGCGGGAAGCCCGAGATCACGCTGAACTACAACTCGCAGTCGGTGGACGGGCTCACGGCCGCAGCCAACACCCAGCCGTCGTGGATCGGTGACGGCTGGAACTGGGAGCCGGGGTTCATCGAGCGCAAGTACAAGGGCTGCAACGAGGACAAGACCGGTGGCACCAACACCGCGGACGTCGGCGACCTGTGCTGGTACAACGACAACGCGACGCTGAACCTCGGCGGCAAGAACACCGAGCTCGTTTACGAGTCGGGCAAGGGCTGGCATCCGGCTTCCAACTCGGGCGAGAAGGTCGAGAAGCTGACCGGTGCTGCCAACGGCGACGACAACGGTGAGCACTGGAAGATCACCGCTATCGACGGCACCCAGTACTTCTTCGGTCTGAACCGGCTGCCCGGCTGGAGCGACCACGGCACGGACGCCGACGACCCGGTCACCAACTCCGCCTGGACTGTGCCCGTCTTCGGCAACCAGTCGGGCGAGCCCTGCTACAACGCGAGCTTCGCCAGCGGCTGGTGCCAGCAGGCCTGGCGCTGGCAGCTCGACTACGTGGTCGCGCCCGGTGCTGACGCCATGGCCTACTACTGGGACGCCGAGAAGAACAACTACGCCCGCAACGCCGACCGGACGACGGGCAAGGGCACGGTCACGCCGTACACCCGCGGCGGCTGGCTGAACCGGATCGACTACGGTCTGCGCTCCGACGCCGTCTACACCGGCAAGCCCGCGGGTCAGGTGCAGTTCGGCGTCGCCGAGCGGTGCCTGACCACCTGCGGCACGTTCGACGAGACCAACGCCAAGAACTGGCCGGACGTCCCGTACGACCAGTACTGCAAGGACGGCTCGACCGAGTGCAAGAACCAGTTCTCGCCGACGTTCTGGACTCGCAAGCGGCTGACCTCCATCACCACCAAGCTGCTCACCGGCGGGGCGTACAAGGACGTCGACACCTGGACCCTGGCCCAGGACTTCCCCGCCTCCGGTGACGGCATCTCCACCCCGATGTGGCTCAAGTCCATCCAGCGCACCGGCAAGGTGGGCGGCACCGCCACCCTCCCGCCCATCACCTTCGCGGGCGAGCAGATGGCCAACCGCGTCGACAAGACCGGTGACGGGCTGGCTCCGTTCATCCGTCTCCGCCTCTACCAGATCAATACGGAGACCGGCGGCACCATCGGTGTCACGTATTCCCAGCCGGAGTGCACCGCGACCACTCTGCCCGCGGCTGACGGAACCAACACGACCCGCTGCTACCCGGTCAAATGGGCGTACGAAGGTGAGACGGCGAAGACCGACTGGTTCAACAGCTATGTCGTGAACACCGTGGTCGAGGGCGACAACCTGGTCGAATCCCCGGACAAGGTCACCTCGTACTCCTACCTGGACGGCGCCGCCTGGGCCAAGAGCACCGACGAGTTCACCAAGGCCGAGGACCGCACCTATTCCGTCGCGCGCGGCTACGAGCGCGTCCAGGTCCGCACCGGCGCCGCCTCCGACCCCCGCACCCTGACCGAGACCCGCTACTTCCGCGGCATCGACGGCCAGAGCGTCAAGGACTCCGCGGGTGACTCCGTCACCGACCGCGAACAGTTCGCCGGCATGAAGCGGGAGTCCGCCACCTACAACGGCGACGACACGAGCAAGCTCGTCTCCGCCACCTCGTACACCCCGTGGCGCTCCGCTGTGATCGCCTCCCGCACCCGCAGCGGTCTGCCGGCGCTCGAGGCGTACCAGACGGGCACGGAGCGGGAGGTCAGTCGGGCGACCACCAGCACGGGTGTCGCCAGGACCGAGGTCTCGCGGGACTTCGACGCGTACGGCCTGGTCACCGCCGAGTCCTCGACCGGCGACACGAGCAGGACCGGCGACGAGAAGTGCGTGACGACCAGCTATGCGCGGAACCTCACCACCTGGTCGCTGAACAAGCCCTCGCGGATCGAGACGGTCGCCGTTCCCTGCGGAAGTCCCGTCAGCCGTCCGGCCGACATCATGGACGACGTCCGCACGTACTACGACAACGGCGCCCTGGGCACTGTCCCGGGCCGGGGCATCGTCACCAGGACCGAGCGCATCAACGGTGAGGGCGACGGATACGACGCCACCGCCACCATCCCCAGCACCTGCGGCGCGGACGCCAAGCAGCTGTGCGTGGACGTCCACGGCCGGACGCTGGCCGCGGCCGACGCGCTCGGCAACGTGACCACCACGGCCTACACGCCGGCGACCGGTGAGGTGCCGACGAGTTCCTCGGTGGCCAACTCGCTCGGACACACCACCACCACGGTCCTGGAGCCGCTGCGCGCCCAGCCCACGCAGGTCACGGATCCCAACAACAAGGTCGTCACCACGGCCTACGATCCGCTGGGACGCGTGACCAAGGTCTGGCTGGCGACCCGCTCGGCCACGACGTATCCGGACTCGCCGAACTACGTCTTCGCGTACCTGGTCCGCAACGACGGCCCGATCATCACGACCACCAGCACGCTGACGCACGACTCCCAGTACAAGACGGCCTACGCGATCGCCGACGGCATGCTGCGGCCGCGCCAGACGCAGGAGCCCTCGCCCGACGGTTCGGGCCGACTGGTGACGGAGACCTTCTACGACACCCGCGGCCTGGTCTGGCGCACCTCGGGCAGCTTCTACGCCGAGGGCACCCCCGAGCCGCTTCTGGTGACGGGACAGGAGCTGAAGTACCCGGCGTCGGTCGACACCGAGTACGACGGTGCGGGCCGTGTCGTCGCCAAGATCTCCAAGCGCTTCGGCGACGAGACCAGGCGCACGACCAGCGTCTACACCGGTGACACCACGACGGTGATTCCGCCCGCGGGAGGCACGGCCACGGCTTCGGTGACCGATGCTCTCGGCCGCGTCGTGGAGACCAAGCAGTTCACGAACGCCGCGCGCACGACGGCGTTGTCCACGAAGTACTCCTTCGACAAGCACGGACGTCTCTCCCAGGTGGTCGACCCGGCGAACGCCAAGTGGACCTACGCCTACGACGTCCGCGGCCGGCAGACCGAGGTCGACGACCCGGACAAGGGCCTGTCGAAGACCTACTACGACCAGGCCGACCGCGTCACGGACATCACCGACGCCCGGCTTTTCACGCTGCACTACGACTACGACGAGCTCGGTCGCAGGACCGCGGTGAAGCGGGGCGCCACCACCCTGGCCACCTGGGTGTACGACACCGTGTCCAAGGGACAGGTGTCGAAGTCCACGCGGTTCGTCGACGGCAACGCCTTCGAGTCGGCCGTCACGTCGTACAACAGCCTGTACCAGCCGGTGGGGCAGCAGGTCACGATCCCCGCCTCCGAGGGGCTCCTCGCGGGCACCTACAAGTGGATCAACTCCTACAACCCCAACACCGGTCAGGTGATGTGGGTGCAGCACCCCGCCGCGGGCGGGTTGGCGCAGGAGAAGCTCGCCAACACCTACACCGCAGGCGCCGGCCTGCTCAACAGCGTCGGCGTCGGCTCGGACCCGATTATTTCGGCGAACACCTATGACCACTACGGCCGCAACATCCGCCAGGAGTTCGGCGCCTTCGCCCGGCACCTGTGGGTGAGCAGCGAGTACGACGAGCACACCAGCGCCCTGACCCGCTCGTACACCGACCGCGAGGTCGCACCGCAGCGGATCGAGGACACCCGGTACGGCTACGACCCGGCCGGCAACATCACCTCGCTGGCCACGGCCTACGGTCAGGACGCCGGACGCACCACGGACACCCAGTGCTTCGCGCTCGACGCGCTGCGCCGGATCACCGAAGCCTGGACCAACACCGGTGCGACGTGCGCCTCCGCGCCCGCCGACTCCGTGGTCGGCGGCCAGGACGCGTACTGGACCTCGTACACGTACGACGCGGTCGGCAACCGCACGACCGAGACGAAGCACAAGACCGCCTCCGGTCCGACCGCCGACACACTGCGCACGTACGCGGCCCCGAACCCCGGACGTCACGACCTTCCCAAGGTCGTCCAGACCGGGACCGTCCCGCACGAGGAGTCCTTCACCTACGACGCCGCGGGCAACACCGAAACCCGCACCATCGGCGGCGCGGCCCCGCAGACGCTCGCCTGGGACGACGAGGGACACCTCAAGTCGGTCACCCAGGGCATGAAGGTCAGCACGTACGTGTACGACACCGCGGGCCAGCGTCTGATCCGCAGGGACTCGACGGGCACCACCCTGACCCTGCCGGGTGGGACCGAGCTCAAGCTCGACAAGGCCGGCACCACGGTCACCGGCACCCGGTACTACTCGGTGGCGGGCAAGGCCGTCGCCATGCGCACGGGCGGGAAGCTCACCTTCCTGTTCTCCGACCACCACGGCACCGGCACGACGCAGGTCTCCGCCGACGCCGCCCAGGTGGTCACACGCCGCAAGACGTCGATCTTCGGTGAACAGCGCGGCGCGCAGCCCTCGGGCTGGGGCGGCGACAAGGGCTTCGTCGGCGGGTCCAGGGACGTCGACAGCGGGCTGACCCACATCGGCGCTCGTGAGTACGACCCGGCCCTGGGCCGGTTCGTCTCCGTCGACCCGATCCGCGACCTCACCGACGCGCAGCAGCTGCACGGCTACACGTACAGCAGCAACAACCCGGTGACGCGCAGCGACCCGACGGGGCAGTACGACCCGGACGAGCGCTCGTTCTGCAGCGGCAACCCGGACAGCTGTACCGGCGGCCGTTACGACCGCCAGAAGGCGGAGCAGGACACCGGGGCGAAGAAGCGCAACAAGCCGAACTACTACACCACCGAGTACAAGGCGGTCGACGGCTCGTACCTGTTGAGCAGGTTGAACTCGACGCGGGCCGCCGAGCTCCGCAAGAAGCGGTTCCAGAACATCTACTACAAGCGGGACGGCTATTACGGCGACGTGGTCCAGCTGCTCGACACCGCGACCAGCCTGTGCTGGGACACCCGCTTCGCCTGCCAGCGGGCAAAGAAGTTCGACATGGACGTCATGGAGGACAGGATCGAAGCGGCTCTGGAGAAGATCGACGAGTCGGTGGGCCACCCCAACGAGGACACCGAGTTCGCCTGGGAAGACGACGACTTCCACGTCGCCATGCGGATCGCGATGGACATGCACGACGTCCACTCGATCGTCGCCCGCCGGGAGAACGAACCGGCTCCCGGCGCCGCCGGAAACAAGCAGTTCGACGGATGGGTGGACGGTGTCAGGTCGGAGTTCAAGCGGATCAAGGGTGACAACCCCGACGCGCTCCAGAACCATCTGACCACCGCCAACCGCCAGGGCGCCGACCGGGTGTACGTCGCCGTGGAAGACATCGGTGAGCGGGACATCATGAACAAGTTGAACGGCTGGGTGCAGAACCCGAGGACGCGTGAGGTCCGACTGACCACGGTGATCTTCCTCGGTGAGAATTACATCAAGGAAGTCGACCTCAAGTAGAAAGGGAGAAGACCAGCACCATGGGTAGCTCGTACGCGTTTCCCGTCCTGGCGACCTCCGATGCCGCCGAGGCCTTGGCCGTGGCCCGGCGCCTGCTGCTGCTTGCGGAGAACCGGCATCTGACCACGGTCGACGGGCAGGTCCGTGCGGCCGACGAGGCCGCACTGCGGCGGCTCGCCGCCGTGGTGCCCGAAGGCTCCGACTACCTCGCGGAGGCACCGCCGCTGACGCTGGAGGTGCCCGAGGGCATCGCCGAGGGAACCTTCGAGGAGGCGTTCGTGGGGGCGCTGGGCGATGCTCCGGCCTGGCTCCGGTGGGATGTGGGAGCCTGGCCGGCCGGACCCTTCGGCTTCCGTGACACGGAGTACAGCGGGGTGCAGATCGCGTTCAACTCGCGGGATCTGTACTTCGCGCCGCCTCCGCCGGGCGGCGAGTCGCACATGCTCTCCGTCTGCGTGGGTATGAGGGACCTGGCGCGCGCCCGGTGGATCGCGGAACAGACCGGGCTGGAGGTTCTGGGCGAGCCCGTGCAGTCTCTCTGACCGGATCCCGTGCGGGACGGCGGTCCCCAAGACCCGATGGGTCTTGGGGACCGCCGTCGTCGTACGGAGGAGGGTGCTCCGCACCCGTAGTCGTACTTGTTCCGTCGCGGCGACCTTGACACCTTGCCTCGCCCCGCCCCCGTGCCCCGGTCCACCCTGCCGACGGGAGTCGAGGGGCGACTCACCGCCGACCAAAACCACCCCCGACCAGCAAAAAGGACCCTCCCGAAGGAGGGTCCTTTCCTTGCGCCCCCGGCAGGACTCGAACCTGCGGCCAAGTGCTTAGAAGGCACCTGCTCTATCCACTGAGCTACGGGGGCCGGGTGGTGATGGTGGGGCTGGGCGGCCCGGGTGGGTGGGGTGGGGCCTGCCGGGACAAGGATAGGGCTCCGGTGGCCTTGGCCCGGTTGCTTCACCTGCGTGGCACGATGTGGAGGTTCGGTGAAGCGGAACGATAATCGCAGGCAGGTGCGATTCGCGCAGCGCTTTTGACGTCGCTGCGGGCGGGTGTTGTGCACTCGTTATGCCGTGGCTTCCGGTTGTGACCCCTTTCTTCGGCGCGCAGGGCCGTAATAGGCTTCAAAAACACTCATAAATTGGGCATTCTTCGCATGTGGTGACCTTGGACGAACGGCCTCAGCTGATCGACGCACTTTCCGCCCTGCGCGACCGTGTCGCCGCCGTGCGTCTTCCCCTCCCTCTGCCGGACACGCCGCGGGCCCGACAGACGAGGGCGGAGTTGCTCGCCCAGCTGGACGACTACCTGGTGCCACGGTTGAAGGACCCCGACGCGCCACTCCTCGCGGTGGTGGGGGGCTCCACGGGGGCGGGGAAGTCCACACTGGTCAACTCCCTTGTCGGGCGGCGCGTCAGCGAGGCGGGGGTGCTGAGGCCGACGACCAGGACGCCGGTGCTCGTGTGCCATCCCGAGGACCACCACTGGTTCGCGGGGATGCGGGTGCTTCCGCAGCTCACCCGCGTCTGGCTGCCCCAGACCGACGAGGACCACCCGGCGGAGGAGCACGCCCCCGAGGAGAACGCGCTCCGGGTCGAGACCGCCGCCGCGCTGCCCCGGGGCCTCGCCCTGCTCGACGCGCCCGACATCGACTCCCTGGTCGTGGAGAACCGGCTGCTCGCCGCGGAGTTGATCTGCGCCGCCGACATCTGGGTGATGGTCACGACGGCCTCGCGGTACGCCGACGCCGTGCCCTGGCATCTGCTGCGTACCGCCAAGGAGTACGACGCCACCCTCGTCACCGTCCTCGACCGCGTCCCGCACCAGGTCATCGGCGAGGTCTCCCGGCAGTTCGAGGCGCTGCTCGACAAGGCGGGGCTCGGCGAGGTGCCGCGCTTCACCATCCCGGAGCTGCCCGAGTCGACGGGGGGCGGCAGCGGCCTGCTGCCCGACAGCGCCGTCGCCGCCCTGCGGGGCTGGCTCGCCCACTGCGCCCAGGACCCGGCGGCCCGGCAGCAGGCCGCCGACCGGACCGCCTCCGGCGTCATCGACTCCCTCGACACCCGCCTCCCCGAGCTGGCCGGCGCGGTGGCCGCGCAGTACGCCGCGGCGGTCCGCCTCGGCGGCGTCGTCGAGACCGCGTACCGGGAGCAGGCCAGGCGGGTGCGGCAGCAGTTGGGGCGCGGCGCCGTCCTCGCGGGCGACGCCCGGACGCGCTGGCGCGGCTACCCGCGCGACAGCACCGCCGAGGAGCTCCTCGACGCCCTCGCCGAGTCCCTCGCCGCCCTCCTGCACTGCGCGGTCTCGGCCGCCGAGGAGCGCGTACGGGACATCTGGCGCCGCGAGCCCGCTTCGGAGCCCCTCGCTCCGCTCCGGACCGGCGGGGGCGACCGGGAGGCGGTGGAGCGGATCGGCATGGAGGTGCGGCGCTGGCGCCGCGTACTCGAAGAACTGGCCGAGGAGGAGGTGCGCGCCGTCGAGCGCCCCTCCGGTTCGCGCGCGGCCCGCACCGCCGTGCCCGAGGCCGACACCGTCGCCGCCCTCCTGGCCGCCTCGCTCCTCGGCGGGCGGCGCACCCGGTCCGCCGGCGAGCGCCTCGCCGAACTCCTCGGCGCCCAGGCCGCCCTGCGGCTGCGGGACAAGGGCGGTGAGCTGGTCCTCTCGTACGTCGACCGCGTCCTGCACGCCGAGCGCGACCGGCGCCTCGCCCCCCTCGAATCGCTCGACGTGACCCCCGAGCCGCAGGCGGAGCTGATCGCCGCGCTCTCCGTACTGCAGAAGGAGAAGTGACGTGGTGGACGTGGCGGACGACGGCCGGGGGCGCGGGCGGGACCGGGACGGGGCGGGCGGCCGCGGCCGGGAGAGCTGGGACGACGGGCTGATCGCGCGGCGCGCGAGCGAACGGGCCGCCGCCAAGGACGCCCACCCCGGGGAAGACGCGCGGGAGCCCGGGGAGGCCAGGGAGGAGGACACGCTCCCGCCCCTCGGCGGGAGTTACGGCGGTCCCCTCCGCACCCGCCTCGACGCCCTCCACGAGCTCGTCGGACTCTCCCGCACCCGGGTCGAGGGCGAGGCCCTCGCCGAGGCCGGGCGGGTGCTCGACGAGGCCGCGGCCCGGCAGCGGCTCTCCTCCCGGCACACCGTGATCGCCATCGCCGGCGCGACCGGCAGCGGCAAGTCGACGCTCTTCAACGCCCTCGCGGGCGTGCCCGTCTCCGAGACCGGCCTGCGCCGCCCCACCACGTCCGCACCGATCGCGCTCAGCTGGTCCGAGGGCGCGGCGGGGCTGCTCGACCGGCTCGCCGTGCCCGGCCGGCTGCGCCGCAAGCCCCTCGCGGGCGGCGCCGCCGACACCGAACTCCAGGGGCTCGTCCTCATCGACCTGCCCGACCACGACTCGGCGGTCATCGCCCACCGCGACCAGGTCGACCGGGTGCTCGGGCTGGTCGACGCCGTCATCTGGGTCGTCGACCCCGAGAAGTACGCGGACGCCGCCCTCCACGAGCGCTACCTGCGGCCGTACGCCGGGCACGCCGAGGTCACCTTCGTCGTCCTCAACCAGATCGACCGGCTCGGCACCGACGCCACCGACCTCGTCCTCGACGACCTCCGCCGGCTCCTCGACGAGGACGGCGTGGCCCTCGGCGAGCACGGCGAACCCGGCGCCACCGTCCTCCCCGTCTCCGCGCTCACCGGCGAGGGCGTACCCGAACTGCGCGAACTCGTCGCCCGGTTCGTCCAGGAACGCACCGCTCCCGAACGCCGGCTCGCCGCCGACGTCGACGCGGCCGCGGCCCGGCTGCGCACGGCGTACGTCGCCGACGGACGGTCCGGCCTCGACGAACGGGCCCGGGACGCCTTCACGGACCGGCTGGCCGTCGCCGTCGGCGCCCAGGCCGCGGGCGAGGCCGCCGAGCGGGTCTGGCGCCGGGGCGCCATCCGCGCCTGCGGCACGCCCTGGCTGCGGCTCTACCGCCGGTACGAGCGGATGCGCGCGCACGGCTTCACCGACCCGAACCCCGCCTCCCCGGTCGAGGAGGAGCTGACGGCGCGCCAGCGCGTCGAGCAGGCCGTACGGATCGTCGCCGACGAGGCCTCCCGTGGACTGCCCGTGCCCTGGGCGCAGGCCGTGCGCGAGGCCGCGGAGCGCGGTGCGGACGGACTGCCCGAGGCCCTGGACGAACTGACGGTCACCATCGGCGACCCGGCCGCCCGGCCGCCGCGCCCCGCCTGGTGGCCCGCGGCCGTTCTTGCCCAGGTCGTGATGACGCTCCTGCAGATCTTCGGCGCGCTCTGGCTGATCGGCCAGATCGTCGGCGTCGTACCGCCCGGCCTCCTGCCGCCGGTCCTCGTGATGCTCGGCGGCATCGTCGGCGGCCCGCTCGTCGAATGGGCCTGCGAGGGCGCCGTGAAGGGCCCGGCGCACCGGTACGGGCAGGAGGCCGAACGCCGCCTGCGCGAGGCGGCCGCCGCCTGCGGCCGGGCCCGCGTGCTCGACCCCGTGGCCGCGGAACTGGTGCGCTACCGCGAGGTGCGCGAGCAGTACGCCACCGTGGTGGGCACTCGCCCGTCGGCCCGGGTCGTCGGCGGAGGCCGCCCCGGTACGGCCCGGCTGGGTGCCACGCGCGCGGGGGCACGGGGGAGGTAGCGCGGGGCCGCCCCTCCCGCGCGGGCCCCGCCCCCTCCGGGCCCCGCCCTCTCCCGCTTTGCCCGGTATCCCCCTTCCGGGCGGGGGAGTTGTCCCCATACGCCCGGTCGTCCACAGGCCCCGGCGGGGTTTCCCGTGACGCTCCACCATGGAACAAGCCCGGACACAACGGGAACAGGCCAGGGGCGCAACGGGAACAAGCCCGGACACAACGGCAACAAGCCCGGGCGCAACGGGAACAGGCCCGGGACACAACGGGAAACAAGGGGGCGAACCATGAACGACACGACCGTGACGCTCGTCGGCAACGTGGCGACGGCGGTGGAGTACCGGGACACGGCGGCGGGCGGGGTGGCCAGGTTCCGCTTCGCGGTGACCGCGCGCCGCTGGGACCGCGAGCAGGGCACCTGGTCCGACGGGCCCACCAGCTTCTACACGGTCTCGGCCTGGCGCTCGCTCGGCGCCAACCTCGCCGCCTCCGTTTCGGTCGGCGAACCGCTGGTGGTCCACGGTCGGCTGAAGGTGCGTGAGGACGAGCGCGACGGTCAGCGCAAGACCTTCGTGGACGTCGTGGCGCTCGCCGTGGGCCACGATCTGAGCCGCGGGACCGCGGCCTTCCGCCGCGCGGCCCGACCGGACCCCGAACTCCGCGCCGACGGGGGGCCTCAGCCGCTGGTCGGGACGGCTCAGGGGGCACCGCCGGGACCGGAGCAGGACCCGTGGACAGTGGCTGCGGACGAGGCGACGACGCGCCTGGTAACCGCCTCCTGACCATGTGTCGTGGGGATTTGTCGACCAACTCGTTTGGTGGATAACGATTCCGAGACGGAATGGTTATCTGACCGTATGGCCGGGCACCGGGGGGTTCCGCATCCCTAGGATTCCCGGGTACTCATGTGGCACGTGAGCCCATCGAGTCTGTGAGTCTGCTGGCGTGCGCTCCCCCCACGTGAATCGACCAAAGTTCGCGGAGCTGCCGCCCGGAGGGGAATCCAATGTTTTCAGTTCGTGGGCGGGGCACTGTTCGCCGCCTTGCCGCTGCCACCCTGGTCTCGGGCCTCGTCGCCACCGGCGCGATAGCCGTCGCGGGACCGGCTGCGGCCGATGAGGTTCCGGGTGCGAGCGGTGGCGCCACCGCCACGCTCGGCCAGCTGAAGATCGCCGACACGGTGAAGGTCGTCGAGAAGGTCGACGGCGAGGACAAGGTCCGCGAGTACGGCGCCGGTCTCTTCGAGATGAAGGTCGACAACGGCGGCAAGCTGCAGACCTACTGCATCGACTTCCGCACCGGCGCGCGCGAAGGCAAGCAGTACAAGGAGGTCGGCTGGGGCGAGTCGTCCCTCCACAACAACCCCGACGCGGGCAAGATCCTCTGGATCCTGGAGAACTCCTACCCGAACGTCTCGATCGCCGGGCTCGCCGAGAAGGCCAAGGTCGAGGGGCTGACCGAGGAGACCGCCGCCGCCGCCACGCAGGCCGCGATCTGGCACTTCTCCGACAAGGTCGACGCCACCCCGAAGGACGAGCACGGCAAGGAGCTGACCGAGTACCTGCTCGAGAAGGCCACCCAGGTCGAGGAGCCCAAGGCCTCCCTCAGCCTCTCCCCGTCCTCGTTCGCGGGCAAGGCCGGTGACCGTCTCGGCCCGTTCAAGGTCGGCACCAACGCCTCCGAGGCCGTCCTCTCGATGGTTCCGGGCGCCCCCGCCGGTGTCGGCGTCGTCGACAAGGACGGCAAGGCCGTCACCAAGGCCAAGGACGGCGACGAGATCTACGTCGACGTTCCGGCCGGCACCGCCGACGGCACCGCCGACGTCAAGGCCGAGGCCACCACGAAGGTCCCGCTCGGCCGCGCCTTCGTCAGCGTCAAGGGCAAGAGCCAGACGATGATCCTGGCCGGCTCCAGCGACTCCACCGTCACCGCGACGGCCACCACGTCCTGGGCCAAGAAGGGTGCCGTTCCGGCCGTCACGGTCGCCAAGGACTGCGCCAAGGGCGGCCTGGAGATCATCGCCTCCAACGCGGGCGACGAGGCCTGGACCTTCGACCTGAAGGGCACCTCGTACACGGTCGCCCCCGGTGAGAAGAAGACCATCACGGTCCCGCTCGCCGAGGACGAGGCGTACAAGTTCACGATCACCGGCCCGAACAAGTTCTCGGAGACCTTCGAGGGCATCCTGGACTGCAAGACGGCCACCCCCGGCCCGCAGCCCTCCGAGACCCCCTCCACCTCCCCCTCGGTCGAGCCCTCCCCGTCCACCCCGGGCGCCACGGGTGACACCACCACCGGCACCACCACCGGCGGCGGCGACCTCGCCGAGACCGGCAGCTCCAACGCCACCCCGATGATCGCCGGCATCGCCGCCGCGCTCGTCGTGATCGGCGGCGGCGCGGTGTTCTTCCTCCGCAAGAAGAAGACCGCCGGCCAGTAATTCCCGGCCACGGGTGCCGGGCCCCGCGCCCGGCACCCCCACGGGGTGATCCACGTCACACGTGACCGCCCCGTACCCCCGCCCGACCCCGGACCGCACCCGCGCCCGGGGTCGTCGCACGTCACACCCCGTTTTCCACCCCTCACGCCCCCCTCCGGGCCCCCGCTCCACCCGAACCGGTTTCCGCCGGAGGGTGGCGGTCAGGCAAGATGGGGTGTATCTGCCCACTCACTCCTAGCCGGACGGTTTCTCTTGGCTGAGTACATCTACACGATGCGCAAGACGCGCAAGGCGCACGGCGACAAGGTCATCCTCGATGACGTGACGCTGAGCTTCCTGCCGGGTGCGAAGATCGGTGTGGTCGGCCCGAACGGTGCCGGTAAGTCCACCGTTCTGAAGATCATGGCGGGCCTGGAGCAGCCGTCGAACGGTGACGCGTTCCTGTCGCCCGGGTTCTCCGTCGGCATCCTGATGCAGGAGCCGAAGCTCGACGAGACGAAGACCGTCCTGGAGAACGTCCAGATGGGCGCCGCCGAGATCATGGGGAAGCTGAAGCGCTTCAACGAGGTCGCGGAGCTCATGGCGACCGACTACTCGGACGCGCTCATGGACGAGATGGGCAAGCTCCAGGAGGACCTGGACCACGCCAACGCCTGGGACCTCGACACCCAGCTGGAGCAGGCCATGGACGCCCTGGGCTGCCCGCCCGGCGACTGGCCGGTCAACAACCTCTCCGGTGGCGAGAAGCGCCGTGTCGCGCTCTGCGCGCTCCTCCTGGAGGCCCCCGACCTGCTGCTCCTCGACGAGCCCACCAACCACCTCGACGCCGAGTCGGTGAACTGGCTGGAGCAGCACCTCGCGCAGTACAAGGGCACCGTCGTGGCCATCACCCACGACCGGTACTTCCTCGACAACGTCGCCGAGTGGATCCTGGAGCTCGACCGCGGTCGCGCCCACCCCTACGAGGGCAACTACTCCACCTACCTCACCAAGAAGTCCGAGCGACTCAAGGTCGAGGGCCAGAAGGACGCCAAGCGTGCGAAGCGCCTGAAGGAAGAGCTGGAGTGGGTGCGGTCGAACGCCAAGGGGCGTCAGGCCAAGTCCAAGGCGCGTCTGGCGCGCTACGAGGAGATGGCGGCCGAGGCCGACAAGATGCGGAAGCTGGACTTCGAGGAGATCCAGATCCCGCCGGGCCCGCGCCTGGGCTCCATCGTCGTCGAGGTCGAGAACCTCTCGAAGGCCTTCGGCGACAAGGTCCTCATCGACGACCTGTCCTTCACCCTGCCGCGCAACGGCATCGTCGGCGTCATCGGCCCGAACGGCGCCGGCAAGACCACGCTCTTCAAGATGCTCCAGGGTCTGGAGACCCCGGACTCCGGCTCCGTCAAGGTCGGCGAGACCGTCAAGATCTCGTACGTCGACCAGAGCCGCGCCAACATCGACCCGAAGAAGACGCTGTGGGCCGTCGTCTCCGACGAGCTCGACTACATCAACGTCGGCCACGTCGAGATGCCCTCCCGCGCGTACGTCTCCGCGTTCGGCTTCAAGGGCCCGGACCAGCAGAAGCCGGCCGGCGTGCTCTCCGGCGGTGAGCGCAACCGCCTGAACCTCGCGCTCACCCTCAAGCAGGGCGGCAACCTGCTGCTCCTCGACGAGCCGACCAACGACCTCGACGTCGAGACCCTGTCCTCGCTCGAGAACGCGCTCCTGGAGTTCCCGGGTGCGGCCGTGGTCATCTCCCACGACCGCTGGTTCCTGGACCGGGTCGCCACGCACATCCTCGCGTACGAGGGCGAGTCGAAGTGGTTCTGGTTCGAGGGCAACTTCGAGTCGTACGAGAAGAACAAGATCGAGCGCCTCGGTGCGGACGCGGCCCGTCCGCACCGCGCCACGTACAAGAAGCTGACCCGAGGCTGAGGTCCGTGACGAGGCACATCTACAGCTGTCCCCTGCGCTGGTCGGACATGGACGCCTTCGGGCACGTCAACAACGTCGTCTTCCTGCGGTACCTGGAAGAGGCGCGGATCGACTTCATGTTCCGGCTGGCTCCGGGGGACGGTTCCCCCTCGTTCTCCGGCGGGTCCGTCGTGGCCCGGCACGAGATCGACTACGTGCGGCCGCTGGTCCACCGGCACGAGCCGGTGACCATCGAGTCGTGGGTCACGAAGATAGGCGCGGCGTCGCTGACGATCGCCTACGAGATCAAGGACCCGGACGTGACCTACGTCCGCGCGTCCACGATCGTCGTGCCCTTCGACCTGGAGGCGCAGCGCCCGCGGCGGATCACCGCCGAGGAGCGGAGCTTCCTGGAGGAGTTCGTGGACGACGGGATGTCCGCCGCCGCATGACCGTCCTCGCACCGCTCCACTTCGCCGACGCCAGGGAGGCGGCGGCCCTCGCCGCCTTCCTGACCCGGCTGGTCCACTACGACCGGGCCGCCGCCGTCCGCCTCCAGGCGGGCGGCGGGGCGCTGGCCGTCTTCGGGCGTCCGGCGTCCTTCGAGGTGCTGGCGATCCGCACGGCCCGCCTCGTCGACGCCGTGGACCTCGACGTCACCGTCTCCGCCGGCGAGCTCCTCGAAGGCATCGAGGAGTCGGCCGGCAAGGCGGTCGTCCCGGACTCGGTGACCGGACCGCCCTGGGCGGGCGTCCTGCCGCCGCGCTCGGGCTGGCGGCCCGTCGAAGGCCTGCCGGGCGCCGCCGAGATGCGGGGTGCGGTCGCCGCCGCGGTCGCCGAATTCCGCGCCCGCGACGAGGAGTTGCCCGAGGAGCGCCGAACCAGGGCGGAGCGCGACCGGATCGGTCACGACATCTGGTCCCGCACCCTCGGCGCCACCGGACTGCCCCTGCGCGCCGTGCACGCCGCCCAGTCGCTCGGCTTCCTGCCCCCGGTGGAGCAGGAGGGCGCCGTCGCGCTCCTCGCCTCCGGCCCGTGGCTTCGGCTGCGTACCCCGTACGGCTCGATCGCGCTGCGCACCGCGCCGATGTCGCTGACGGTGGCCCCCCGGTGATCGACGTACGGGTCGACGGACCCCTCACCGGGGACGAGCTCAACACGCTCTTCCACGCCGCGTGGCCCGGGCACCGGGACACCGACTTCGGTCCCGTCCTCGCCCGCAGCATGCTCCGGGTCACCGCCCGTCGCGCAGGGCAGCTCGTCGGGTACGTGAACGTCGTCGGCGACGGAGGCGTGCACGCCTTCCTGCTCGACACCACTGTCCACCCCGACGCGCGCCGGCAGGGCCTCGGCGTCGCCCTCGTACGGGCCGCCGCCGCGGCCGCCCGGGAGCGCGGCGCGCACTGGCTGCACGTGGACTACGAGCCCCACCTGGCCGTGTTCCACGAGCGGTGCGGCTTCCGGCCCACCGCCGCCGGGCTCATGGACCTGACGGGCTGATTCCGCCTGACGGGCTGACTTCGCCTGACGGCCTGAGGTCCTGACTTCGCCTGACTCCGTCCGACGGCCTGACTCCGTCCGACGCCCGAGGCGGCTGAAGCCCAGGGCGCCCGAGAGTCCGCGCCGGTCACTCCTCTCCGCGCCCCTCACGGGAGATCGCGACCACCGACAGCACCGCCGACAGCGCGAGCAGGGACGCGGGGACGACGGGGGAGCCGTGGGCCTTGTTCCGGCGTTCCAGGACGGGGTCCATGCGGTGGGCGGGGTCGTAGGCGATGCGGACCGCGGTGCCGGAGGAGCCGATGCGTTCCTCGGCCGAGAACTCGGTGGGGTAGCCGCCGGCGCAGTCCAGGGTGTGGTGGTAGAGGGTCTTGGCTTCGGGTGCGCCCTCGCCGAAGGTCGGGTGGTGGGTCACCTCGACCTCGCCCACCACCACGCAGTCGGTGACCGCGCCGCGTACGGCGGAGTCCCGGGCCTCCACCCAGACCGCCGTGAGGCCCGCGAGCACGAGGACGGCGGCGGCGATGCTGCCGCCCTCGCGGAAGAGCGCGTTGTGCGCCAGGAGCGCGGCCGCGGTGAGCACGAGGCCGCCCGCCACCCCCAGCGCGGTGGGCAGCCCGTGCGGGCTGCGCAGGCTCCGGTCCGCCCACGTCCACAGGAGCGTTCCGGCGAGCGCGGGCACGAGCAGCGCCCCGGCGTACGGCACGGCCTTCCCCATGGGTCCCCCCCCCGGGAGTGACGTCGACCGGTCCCCGTCGGGAGTGGCGTCGACTGCGGTCAGGTCCGTGGGCGGGGACGCCGGTTCGGGGGTACGCGGTTGCGCGGCCGCTTGAACTCCGGTCCCAGGATCCCCCGGATCCCCCGGATCCCCCGGATCCCCCGGATCCCCCGGATCCCCAGGAGGCCCAGGAGGCCCAGGGATCGGGGCCCGCCTCAGTGCTCCGCGTCGTCCGGCCAGACCCCGATGTGGTCCTGTTCGAGTTCGAGGGCGACCCGGTGCTCCATGCCCAGGGCCTGGGTGTACTCGGCGGGGAGCTGGAGGCGGCCGGCGCGGTCGAGCATGGCGTACTCGCGTGCGACGAGGGACTCCTGGCCGAGCTCGTCGACCTCGGTGCGGCGGAGCACCTCGGAGGAGGTGCGGCCGTCGCGGATGGCGACGGTGCGGCGGACCTCGGAGGCGACGGCCTGGTCGTGGGTGACGATGACGATCGTCGTGCCGAGCTCCTCGTTGGCGCGGCGGAAGGCCGCGAAGACCTGCTCGCCGGTGGCGGAGTCCAGCTCGCCCGTCGGCTCGTCGGCGAGGAGCACGGCCGGGTTGTTGGCCAGGGCGACCGCGATGGCCACCCGCTGCTGCTGTCCGCCGGAGAGCTGGTGCGGCCGCCGGTCGCGGATCTCGGAGATGCCGAGCATGGCGAGCAGTTCCTCGGCGCGCTCGGCCTTCTGCTTGGAGCGGCCCCGCAACTGCATGGGAAGGGCGACGTTCTGGGCGGCCGTCAGGTAGGGGAGGAGGTTGCGGGCGGTCTGCTGCCAGACGAAGCCGACGACCTCCCGGCGGTAGCGGAGGCGCGCCTTGCCGTCCATGGCGAGCAGGTCGCAGCCGGCGACGCGGGCCGCGCCGGCGGTCGGTACGTCCAGGCCCGCGAGGATGTTCATCAGGGTCGACTTGCCGGAGCCGGAGGCGCCGACCAGGGCCATCAACTCGCCTTCCTTCACGAGGAGGTCGAGTCCCTGGAGCGCCTGCACCTCGACGCCGTCCGTGGTGAAGATCCGGACGAGGCGGTCGCAGGCGATGAGGGCGTCGTGGCCGTACGAGGGCCGGTCGCGCCGCGCCGTGGCCCGCCGCTCCAGCTCTTCGAGGGTGGTGTCCGAACCGGTGTCGGTCAGCGTCGTCCCACCCGGGGTCCCGGTCTTGGTCATCGTGCGTCTCCTGCCCTGAGTTCCTTGATCGAGCCCCTGCGCCCCGCCCACCAGGCCTGTCCCGCCGCCGCCAGCCCCGTGAGGACGACGACGGCGAGGGCGGGCAGCACCAGCGACCACGGGTCCGCCCGCAGCGGGGCGCTGTCCAGTCGGGCGAATCCCGGCGCCGTCGCGAGCGCCAGTCGGAACAGGTCGATGCCCGGGGCGAGCAGCGGAACCGTCGCCCAACCGACCAGGGTGCCGCCGAGTGCCGCGAGGACCGCCTGCGGCAGTGCTTCGAGGCCGAGCAGCCGCCGGCCCTGCTTGCGGGTGAGGCCCATCGTCCGGAGGCGGGCGAGGAGCTTGGTCCGTTCCGGCGCGCTCTGCATGAGGGAGAGCAGGACGGCGACCATCGCGTAGCCGGCGCCCGCGCCGATCGCGCCCAGGTAGATGCCCTCGGCGCCCGACTGGAGCGGCGAGTCCACGTAGGTGGCCCGCTCCTCGCTCCGCATCGTCACCAGGAAGTCGCCGGACGCGGACCCGGACTCGGACGCGGACTTCGCCCCGGGCGCGGACCCCGACCCGGACCCCGTCGCGGACCCCGACGCGTCCGCGACGGCGGCGCGCAGCGCGGCGCCGTTCGGCGAGCCGGTGACGAGCAGCGTCGTGGGGATCCGGCGGGTGAGGTCGGCGGCGTTGACGAGGAGGAAGTCGGCGCCGGAGACGGCCGGGGTCGTCGACCGGACGGCGACCACCTTCACCCGGAACGTGCCGGCCGCCGCCACGATCTCCAGGGACTCCTTGCCGAGCCGCTCGGCGACCGACGGCGAGGCGACGGCGGGCAGCACCCGGCCGGTGTCCCCGACGGCGTCCGGGCCGCCCCGCCCGGTCGACGCGAGCAGCGCGGCCGGGAAGGGGCCGAAGCCGGTCCGGTCGGCGAGCCGGGTGTACGAGCCGGGCTCGACGCCGACGAGCTGGGCGCTCATCTGCTGGGCGGAGGTGCCTTCGACGGACGGCACCGTCACCCCGTACTCGACCTGCACCGGGGCCAGGTCCCGTACCCCGGCGGTCCGGCGCACCCGGTCGGTGAGCCCGGCCGGCAGCGGCGTCCACTCGACCGAGCCGTCGATGCGGGCGTCCGCGCCGGTCGCCAGGAGAGCGGCCCGGTCGCGGGCGTCGGCGACACCGGCGAGGACGGAGCCGCCGAAGGCCGCCGTGGTCAGCGCGAGGACCAGTGCGAGGAGCGGGAGCGTGCCCGTCGACGAGGAGCGTCCGGCGCGGGCCAGGGCCAGCGGTCCGACGGCCCCGCGCAGCCGGCGGGCCGGGCGGGCGGCCCACCGCAGCGGCAGCGGGTAGATCCGTACGAGCAGCATGGCCGCGATCAGGCCGACGAGCACCGGCGCGGCGCTCACCAGGTGGTCCCCGGAGTCGGCGGTGCCGCGCAGCCGCAGCGAGGCGACGGCGCCGACGGTCAGCACGAGCACGGTGAGTTCGAGGACCGTGCGGCGGCGCGAGGGGCGGGCGGTGAGCAGGTCGTCGCGCCCGCCGTGCAGTCGCGGGGTCCGGTGGACGAAGGCCGCCCGCAGGGGCAGGACCAGCATCGCGATGAGGGCGACGGCCGTGGCGGCGAGGAGGGAGGGCGCGAGCGGGATCCCGCCGGACCCGCCGTCCGGGCCGGGCACCGTCGCCACCGCGAGGCCGAGGGCGAGGGCCGCGGCCGGTACGGCGACCGCCGAGGTCTCGCCGAGCAGCCGCAGGCCGATGCCGGTGAGCGAGGCTCCGCGGGAGCGGATCAGTGCCAGTTCGCTGTCGCGGCGGGCGACGAAGAGGCCGCCGGTCATGGCGAGGACGACCGCGGCGACGGCGCCGATGCCGAAGACGGCGACGGCCACGACCGGGTCGATCGCGTCGCGCATCGAGCGGAACGAGTCGACGATGGCGTCGAGGTCGGTGCCGAGGGCGCCGGTGGGCCCGATGACCCGGCGGATCTTCACCAGGTCGGGGCCGCTGCCGACGGAGTCGAGCGCGGCGGTGAGCCGGTCGGTGTCGCGGGCGGTGAGGTGGTCGGCCGTCGGCATGAACCGGAAGAAGACCTCCGGGTCGCCGAGGGTGCCGAGCAGGGCGGGCGCCGACTCGGGGGAGACCAGCAGCGCGCCCTGCCAGTAGTACTTCACCTCGTCGCTGACGATCGGGGCGAGCGCGGGCGTGCGCAGCAGCGGCTCGACGGACCAGTACGCGGTCTCGGGGCCGCGCGGCTCCACGATTCCGGTGACGGTCACGGCGACCGGCACCGCGCTGACCCGGCCCGGCACGTGCACGACCGAACCGGGCTTCAGGTGCAGGGACTCGGCGGTCTTCGCCGTCACCACGGCCTCGGGGCGGCGCGCCGTGCCGGCGGCGGGCCGGCCCTGCTTCAGCGTCGCGTGGCCGGCCAGCTCGGACGGGGAGGAGAGGACGAACTCGGGGGGGATCCCGTCGGGCCGCGGCAGCCACGGGTCGAGGGCCTTGACCCGGGTGACGGTGCGGACGCCGTGGACGGTCTGCCGCGGGTCGGTGCGCAGGGTCGGGGGGAGCAGGGTGAGGACGTCGTCGCGCTGCCGCTGGAGCGCGTCGGGGGCCAGGTCCTTCTCGCGATCGGCCTGCTTGCGCTCCAGGCCGGGTGCCTCGGCGGTCAGTTCGAGGACGCTGTTGCGGGGCGCGGCGGCCCGGATGTCGTGGCGCAGGCCGTCCGTCTCGTAGGCGTCCACGGCGCGCGGCAGCACCGCCGCGAGGTAGGCGGTGACGAGCACGAGCAGGGCGAGGGACACGGCGGCCCAGGGCGCGGTCCGCAGCCGGGTCCGCACCCAGGGCGCCACGGCGCGGGCGGGCTTGTCGGACCGGGACGGGGACATGTCGGGTGCCTTCCTGCGTGCGGCGGGGGTCTCGGGCGCTCCGGTGGGAGGTCCGGGGTTCTCGGCGGGCTGCCCGCCGGTCACGTCGTCGTCCGCGGCGGGCATCAGTGGTCCCCCTGGTGGCGCAGGGTCACGACGGGGTCGGTGCGGCGCAGGGCGATGGCGGCGACGATGGCCAGCGGGAGGGCGGCGACGCCGGCGAGGAGCAGGGCCACCTGGCCGAGGGGCAGTTCGACGAGGACCCCGGGGACGGGGCGGGCGGCCTGGCCGGTGAGGACGACGAGCGGGACGACGGCCCGGGCGAGGACGGTGCCGAGCCCGATGCCGACGAGCAGGCCGATGCCGATGAGGATGCCCTGTTCGGCGGCGATGAGCCGGGCGAGCCGGCGGCGCGGGGTGCCGAGCGCCTGCAGCACGCCGAACTCGGCGGACCGTTCCCGCATCGCGCCGGCCGAGCCGACGGCGAAGCCGACCGCGGCGAGCGCGGCGGCGGCGGCCGCGACCGCCATCAGGGCGGCGTTGGGGCCGGCGCCGAGCGGGTCGCCGAGGAGGTCGGTGGCGGCCTCGTCGCGGACCAGGACCTGGGCGGGGTCCGCGTTGGGGCGGGCGCGCAGGGCCGCGGCGACGTCGTCCGCGCGGCCGGGGGCGACGGTGAGCCACCACTCGGTGGGCGGCAGGGTCGCGTTCTGCTCGGCGTCGCCGGCGAGGTAGCGGTTGGCCGACGCCAGGTCGACGAGGATCGCGCCGCCGTCCTCGGGGGTGGCGATGGGCGAGGTCGCGGACACGGTCCGGGCGCCGGGGCCGGTGGTCGGGAGCTCCTTGACCACGCGGGTGACGGAGACCTCGATCTGCCGGCCGTCGACGGAGACCTCGATCGGGTCGCCGGTCTTGGCGCCGGTCGCCGCCATGAAGGCCTCGGTGGCCACGGCGGGCAGGTGGTCGGGGGCCGGGGGCATGGGCGCGAGCAGCCGCAGGGTGTACTCCTCCGACTCCCAGTGCGAGTCGTCGGGGATCCCGCCGGTGACGACGAAGGGGACGGAGTACGGCGCCGGGCCGCCGCCGGGTCCGGTGGGCCCGGCGGAGCCGACCGCGGGGCCGCTGCCTCCCGGGTCGCCGTACTCGGTCTGCTCGAAGACGGCCTTCCAGGAGGCCAGGACCCGCGCCGGGTCGTGCTGCTGCTCGGTGCCGTCCGCGCGGACGGTGCCGAAGCGCTCGACGCGGAGGGTCTGCGTGTGGGACGCGCCCTCGGCGATCGGGCCGTCGGCCTCCAGGCCGGTGAGGGTGAGCAGGCCGCCGGAGCCGCGGCTCGCGTCGGCGCCGGGGCCGGCGGTCAGGGCACCGAGGTCGACGGTGAGCCGGTGGGTGCGGCCGTCGGACGGCAGCGTCCCCATCAGCTGCGTGTACGGGATGCCGTTCGGGTCCTCCAGGACGGCCGTGACCTTGCTCTCGGGCGTGCCGGCCGGCGCGAGCGTGCGCACGTCGGCGGAGAGGGTGCGGGTGCCGGCGGGCAGCTTGAGGCCGGGCCGGTCGGCGCCCTTCGGCACGAGCGGGGCGAGGAGGGCGGGGGCGGTGGCGCCGGTGAGGTCGGGGCGGAGCAGCATGCCGGTGGAGGCGTTGCGGGCGTCCATGGCCAGGACGGTCGCGGTCTTCCCGGCGACGTCCGTGTCGGCGCGGTACACCGGGGCCACGGCCGTCACGCCCGGCACGGTGGCCAGCCGCTCGGTCTCCGTCGGTTCGCCGGGCCCGGCGCTGAGGACGCGGACGGCCGCCCCGGTGCGGAAGTCGGCCTGGTCGCGCTGCGAGCGCTCCCACGAGCCGCTCTGCCCGATGGCCAGCATGCCCATCGCCACGGCGAGGACGAGGAGGAGGACGGGGCCGGCGCCGCGCAGCGGCCGTCGGCTGAACTGCCAGCCGGCGAGGGCGGCGGAGAGGCCGCGGCCGCCCGCCGCGCGCCGCTCGGCCAGCTTGGCGGCGGGCGGCAGCAGGCGCAGGGTCAGGACGGTGCCGGCGAGCAGGGCGAGCGAGGGCGCGGCGACGAGCACCGGGTCGATGGAGCCGCCGCCGTCCTCGTCCGCGCCGAGGGTGCCGCCCGCGGCGGCGGGCCGCTGCAACTGCCAGTAGGCGACGGCCGCGACGGCGAGGAGGGCGACGTCGGCGCCGGCCCGCACGGGAGCGGGCAGCGACGCCGAGCGGGCCTTGCGCAGCGAGACGCCGGAGCCGTCGCCGGCGGCGAGCGCGGGCGCGACGACGGCCGCCGCGCAGAGCAGGGCCACGGCGGCGGCGACCAGCCACACCTGGAGCGAGGGGGTCGTGTCGAGCCGGACGCCGAGCGAGGAGAGCGCGGACCGGTCGGCGAAGAGCCGGGTCAGCGGTCCGGACAGGAGCGGTGCGGCGACGGCCGCCGGCAGCGCGAGCAGCAGCGCCTCGGCGCCGGCGAGCCCGGCGATCCGGCGCCGCGAACCGCCGCGGGCCCGCAGCAGCGCCGTCTCGCCGGAGCGCTCGGTGCTGAGCAGCCGGGCGACGAGCAGCAGGGCGTAGGTGGCGAGCAGCACCAGCTGTACGGCGACGATCAGCAGGGTGGAGCGGGAGACGAGCAGTGCGCGCTGGGTCTGCTCCAGGGAGGTCGGCAGCGCGGTGGTCGCGGAGATCGTCGTCCCGAACGCGTCGGTGTTCTCGGCGAGGGCCTTCGGGCCGGCGGTCGCCGAGGCCCGCAGGGCGTCGATCCGGTCGGTGGTGAAGCCGGTGAAGTCGGCGGAGCCGAGCCAGGACGTGGTGCCGGCGCTCAGTACCCCGGCGCCGAGCACGGCCGGGTCGACGAGCAGCGGCCCGTACGTCGTGAACGCGACGGTCCGTACGCCGCGCCCGCCGGCCGGGTCGAGCTGCCAGTACAGGTCGGCGGTGTCGACGGGCCGGTAGACGCCGGTGATCCGGGTCTTCACCGGTCGCTTCTCGTCGAGCCGGTCACCGAGGTCGAGGACGGTGCCGGGCTCCACCCGCAGCCGTCGGGCGGCCTCTTCGGGCAGCGCCGTCTCGACCACGCCCGCGGTCCGGGTCGCCGAGGGCCAGGCGCCCTTGACGAGCGTCAGCCGCGAGCGGTCGAGGGCGGCGAAGTGCGTCAGGTCGGGGTCGCCCTTGCGGGCCGCGGCGGGCTGGAGGTTCCGCGGCAGCGCGTACGGTCCCGAGCGCTCCAGGCGCCGTACGGTGACCGGCAGTCCGTCGAAGGTGCGCCGCACGCCGTCGGTCACGGCGGCCTCGGCGCTCGCCCGTTTCGCCTCGGTCACCTGGCCGGTGACGAGCAGCGACGCGGCCGCCGCCGACCGGCCCCGCAGGCCGGCCTGGAGCGCCGCGTCACCGATGGCACCGGAGAACGCCGCGAGCGTGGCCAGCACCGAGGTGGTCAGGAGCACCGCGAGGAGTGCGGCGGACAGCAGCAGCCGGTGCGCCCTGACGCGCAGAAATACGAACCCCGTCACCCGTCCCCCTGGCCACCCTGATCACGGCACGCACGTCGAACACTCGCCGAACGCCCCCGGAACTTCTCTCGGATGCTTTCAGAGTGCACGGGCTGCTGGAAACCGCTTGCAGACCGACCTTGATGCGATTGTGACCGTTATTTGGGGCACACTCTCCGGAATGTGTCCGTCCATGCCCGGTCGGGGCGTGAGCCGGGCCGCCGCGGCGACGGGGGCGGGGTGAGGGAGCGTCAGTCCGCGGTGTTCACCATCGACGCGGCGGCGTAGGTCAGGTAGTTCCAGAGCTCCGCCTCGTGGGCGGGGGAGAGGCCGAGCGCGTCCACGGCGTCGCGCATGTGGCGGAGCCAGGCGTCGTGGGCGGCGCGGTCGACGGTGAACGGGGCGTGGCGCATCCGGAGGCGGGGGTGGCCGCGGTGGTCGCTGTAGGTACGGGGGCCGCCCCAGTACTGGATCAGGAAGAGGGCGAGCCGCTCCTCGGCGGGGCCGAGGTCCTCCTCGGGGTACATCGGGCGCAGCAGCGGGTCCCCGGCGACGCCCTCGTAGAAGCGGTGGACCAGACGGCGGAAGGTCTCCTCGCCGCCGACCTGCTCGTAGAAGGTCTGCTCCTGCACTGTTTCCCCGGGAATCTCGTTCACCGTTCCATCGTCTCAGATGACCCGGCCTAGGACCGGAGGTCCAGGACCGCCCCCGGGAGCGCTCGCCGGGCCTCTCCCGCGGCGGCAGAGTGGAGGCATGGGTGAGCCGTGGGACGAGTTCGCCGGGGCCGGTGCGCGGGCGCGGCGGGCGCTCGTGCGCGAGGTGGAGGCGGCGGGAGAGCTGGCCGATCCGGCCTGGCGGGCCGCCTTCGGCGAGGTCCCGCGCCATCTCTTCGTCCCGTACTACTACGTCGCGGGGTCGGGCGGCTACGAGCGGCTCTGGTCCGGCGACCCCGACGCCGGGCGCCGGGAGCGCTGGCTGCGCGGGGCGTACGGGGACACGGCG
The DNA here is from genome assembly GCF_042262805.1 of Streptomyces sp. NPDC056361. Lineage (NCBI taxonomy): Bacteria > Bacillati > Actinomycetota > Actinomycetes > Kitasatosporales > Streptomycetaceae > Streptomyces > Streptomyces sp. NPDC056361. The sequence continues at coordinate 26,451 of NZ_JBHJQI010000023.1, read as the reverse complement.
ATCGCCACCCGGGTCCGGGACGGCGAGCTGGTCTCCTCGGCCAGCCAGCCGTCGCTGATGGCGCTGATGCTCCGGGCCCTGGACGTACGCGACGGGGACGACGTCCTGGAGATCGGCGCCGGCACCGGCTACCACGCCGCCCTGCTCTGCCACCGGCTCGGCGACGCGCACGTCACCACGGTCGACCTGGACGAGGAGATCGCCGAGTCCGCCAGGACCCACCTGGCCGCCGCCGGGTACCGGCCGGCCGTCGTGACCGCCGACGGCGCCCGCGGCTGCCCGGAGCACGCCCCCTACGACCGGATCGTCGCGACCTGCGCGGTGCCCTCGGTGCCGTACCCCTGGCTCGCGCAGGGCCGGCCGGACGCCCTGGTCCTCGCCCCGCTCTCCACCGGCCTCGTCCTGCTGCGGGTGCGCGACGCCACGCACGCCGAGGGCCGGTTCCTGGCGACCTCGGCGTACTTCGTGGCGCTCCGGGGCGTCGCCGCCCGCGTCCCGCGCCGCGGACCGGCCGGGGACGAGGGCTTCCGCTTCCTCTGGGGGCTGGCCGGGGAGGCCCTGGACAGGCGCGAAGCGCTCTCGCTCTGGCTGCGCGAGCGGCGGCCGGAGCGGGAGCGCTTCGGGGTGACGGTCAGCGGCGACCGGCAGTGGGCCTGGCTGGACGACCCCGCGGGACCGTACGCCTGGCCCCTGCCCGAGGCCTGAGGCCGGGGCTATCCCAGCCGGATCGTGATCGTCGTCCAGGCGCCGACGTGCACGCGGTCGCCGTCCTGGAGCTGGACCGGGACGTACGGCTGGATCGGTTCCTCGCCGCCGTTGATCGTGGTGCCGTTGGTGGAGTTCTGGTCCACCACCGCCCACGAGCCGTCCGGCTGCTGCACGAGCACGGCGTGCTGGTGCGAGACGCCCGGGTCCTCCGGCGGCACCGACAGGTCGATGTCGGGGGACTCGCCGGTGGAGTGCCGGCGGCGGCCGATGGAGACCTGGTTGCCCTGGAGCGGCAGGTGCTTGTCCGGCGAGTACGCGGGCAGGTTGAGGCCCGAGGCCTCGGGCCCGCTGCGGTGCATCATCGCCATGAAGTACTCGCGGTCGGGGCCGATGACCGCGGTCCAGGTCAGCGGCTGCCGCGGCGGCTGGAACTGCTGCGGAGGCCCCTGGGGCGCCTGGTGCGGCGGCGGTCCCTGGTGCGGAGGAGGCCCCTGGTGCTGCGGGGGCTGCGGAGGCTGCTGCACCGGCGGCTGCTGGTGCTGCGGAGCCGGCGGCTGCGGGGCGTGCGGCTGCGACGGCGGGGACAGGACCCAGTCGTCGTCGGCACGCGGCTGCGGCGGTGCGGGGGGCGCCGGGGCCTGGAGGTACGCGGGCGGGGCCGGCGGCTGCTGCGTCCCCGGCTGCTGCACCGGAGGCTGCTGCACCGGCGGGCGCTGCGGAGGCGCCTGGTGGTGCGTGGGCTCGGCGCCCAGCGGCTCGGCCGGCCGGTTCACCTGCGAGGGCCGCGACCCCTGGTAGCCGAACGGGTCGGGCTGCGGCGCCGGCGGCTGCTGGTGATGCGGCGGCGGGGGCGGCGGGGACTGGAAGCCCGGCGGCAGGTTGAGGCCGGGCGGCGGCCCGGGCTGCTGCGCCGGCGGGTTGTGCGGGGCCAGCGGCGTGTACGAGGTCGCCGTGTTCGTGAGGAAGTTCCAGCGGCACTCCTCGCAGAACGGCGCCATGTGCTCGCGCGGCGTACGGCACTGCGGGCAGAGCTCCGCCTGGGCCGTCGCGTTCGGGTCGCCCCCGTGGCCGAAGCCGCCGGGAGCCGGAGGTGTCGGGGGAGCCGAGGGGGCGCCGTGGCCGAAGCCGTCGAAGCTGCCGGGAGCACCGTGCGCACCAGGGCCGTCGAAGCCGCCGGGAGCACCGTGCGCACCGGGGCCGTCGAAGCCGCCCGGCGCGCCCGGCGGCGGGCCCGGCGGGGCCTGGCCGGGGCCGGGGTATCCGTACGCGGGGGGCGGCGGCGGGGGAGGCGGCGGTACGGCACCCGCAGGCGCGCCCGCCCCGGCCATGCGGTGGCCGCAGACCTCGCACCAGTCGTCGGAGACCGACTGGTGTCCGTTCGGGCAGGTCGGCATGTCGGTGCTTCCCCCTCTCGTCGTCCGGCCCGGTGGCCGGGCTACCTCTTGACGCGAACGGTCTTGGTGGAGCGGGTCTCGAGTGTCATCTCGTCCGCTTCCGCGACCTTCGCCTTCAAACGCACAGTACCGGTCGCCGCGTCGACGACGTCGACCACCTTCGAAAGGAGTTTCGCCGTATCCGCGTTGCCGGAGGCCGCCGCGAGCTGCACGGCGCGGCCCAGTTTGGCCGTCGCACCGTCGTGATCGCCCGATTTGCGCGCATCGAGCCCCTGTTGGATGACATCCGCGAGCTCCGCCTGGCCGGTGTAGTGCGCGACCTGGGGGTTGATCGACGTCGACATCGCGAGGTCGTCCGTCCACACCGCCCGTACCAGCCCTTGAGACAGCGGCCGCGGGTCGCCGCCCGCCGGGTCCGGGGCGATCAGCGAGACGCGGGCGGCGAGCATCTCCTGGCCCACCGCGGCCCGCGGGACCCGCACGCTCACGTGGTAGTCGCGGGACTCGTCACCCCACGAACCCGTCGGGTAGTCCCCGGCGCGCGGGCCGGCCTCGGTGCGCCGCCCGGTGAGGTCCTCGACCGACGGCGCCACCTGCTTCACGAACGCGATCTCGACCCCGACCGGGGTCCACAGGCGGAGCACGACGTCCGCCACGCCCTTGCCCATCGCGGTCTCCATCATCGACGTGAAGTCGGCGGAGAGGCCGGCCGGGTCGGCGACGATGTCGGCGGTGCCGAGGAGCGCGGACGCGATGCCGGTGACCTCCTTGACCTCCCAGTCGGTGCCGACCCCGCGCGCGTCGCAGGTGAACCGGCCCGCGCAGGCGTCCAGGGCGGCCCGCAGCTCCTCCGGCGTCTCGTGCTCGTTGCGGCCGTCGGTGAGCAGGATGCCGTGCCGGATGGTCAGGTCGGCGGAGGAGAGGAGCCGGTCCGCGAGGCGCAGCCAGGTGCCGATCGCCGTGCCGCCGCCGGCGGAGAGGCGGCGCAGCGCCTCCTTGGCCTCGGCGCGGGTCCGGGCGTCGGCGACGGCGAGGCCGCCGTTGCCGGGGTAGACCTCCTTCGCCACGTGCGTGCCGGCGACGACGGCGAAGGAGGTGCCGTCGCGCAGGGTGTCGACGGCGGCGGCGGTCGCCTCGCGCGCGCCGCGCATCTTGGTGGCGGGGTAGTCCATCGAGCCGGAGCAGTCGACCATGATCACGACACCGGCCGAGCCGCCCCCGAAGCCCCCGAGGCCGCCGTGCCCCGCGCCGCCGGTGCCGCCCCCGGTCGAGGTGACCGTGACGATCGCGCTGACGTCCCGGCCGCCTTCCGGCAGGAACTCGTTCTGGTAGACGTCCACCGAGAAGTGGGGCACGGTCGACTTGGAGAAGTTGGCCATCTGTTCGGGCTCCTCGGGCAACAGCGGTGAAGGGACGGAGGACCGGCGACCGCTCAGGCGGACCCCGCCCCGTGCGGAGTGACGGTGAACGGCACGAGGGCGACCGTGATGTTGTCGTGGCCGCCGCCGTCCAGGGCGTGCCCGACCAGGACCTGGGCGCCGTGCAGCGGGCGCTCCGCCGCGTCCGCGGGGACGACCCTGGCCATGTCCTCGGGTCCTTCCGCGTAGTTCCACAGGCCGTCGGTGCAGACCACCACCACGCCGGAGTGGTCCGGCTTGAACGAGGCGGTGTGCGGCTCCAGTTCGTACGAGTCGGCGCCGAGCCAGCCGGTGATCGCGTGGGCGCGCTCGTCCGCGTACGCCTCGGCCTCGTTCATCAGGCCCGCCGCGACCATCTGGGCGGCCCACGAGTCGTCCTCGGTCAGCCGGACGGACTGGGTGCCCCGGTCGTCCGGCACCCAGTAGGCGCGGCTGTCGCCGACCCAGCCCACGACGAGCAGGCCGTCGGCGACGATCGAGCCGACGATGGTGCACGCCGGGGCGTTCCGGTGGCGGTGCGGGTCGTGCTCCGAGCCGTCCTGACCCGGCTCCTCCGCGAGGGAGTTGACGGCCTCGGCGGCCGCCACGATCGCCTCGTGCATGGCCTGCTGCGGGTGGGTGCCCCGGGGCAGCGCGGCGAGCAGCGAGGCGTCGGCCGCGGCCGCGGCGGCGGCGGAGGCGTCGTCGGGGCGGGTCGCCGAGGAGACGCCGTCGCAGACGATCGCGAGGAGGGCGGGGGAGCCGTCGGGGAGGGTGGTCGCCGAGACCGCGAACGCGTCCTCGTTGCGGTGGTGGCGCAGTCCCCGGTCGCTGACGGCGGCGGCGGGGCCGGCCTCCCGCTCCATGTGGTCCCGCTCGCGCGGCTGCGCGTGCCCGCAGTTCTCGCAGTAGCCGTCGGTGTCCACCCGGCCGGCCCGGCAGGCCACGCAGAGCGCCGCCGCCGGGGCCGTCGCCGGGGCGGCCGCGGCCGGTGCCTGGGCGGGGGCGGCGGGCGGATCGGTCCGCACGGCCGTACGGGGATCGGGAGCGGCCAGTTCGAAGTCGCCGCCCGTTCCGGTCCCGGACGCGGTCGCGGAGGCCGGCGCCGCGGGGGCCGGCGCCGGGCCGTCCGTGCGGACCTCGATCGTGGGCAGGTCCCGGCCGCCGGAGTCGGTGCCGGGGAGGTCGCCCGGGTGCTGGGTCATCGTCGAGAGCGAACCGGGGTCCCGGGGCGGGGCGTCCGGCCAGGTGACGGGGGTGACGATCGCCACGGTCGGGCGGTCCGGCTCGGCCTCGGCGGCCGGCAGGGCCGAGAGGTCGTAGCCGCACGCCCCGCAGAACCGGTCACCCGAATCCAGTGGCTCCGCGCAGCCCGGGCAGGCGGCGAGTCCGTGCGACGGCTTCGGCTTCTGGGACATCCTCACACCCACGTCCGGGGACGGAAGCGGTTGGCCCGCTCCACCAGTTCGATCCTCTCGTCGCCCTGCTGGGCGAGCCGGGCAAGCACCCGGTACGAGCGTTCGAGGCCGAAGCGCAGTCCGCGCTCGTCCAGTTCACTTCCGAGCAGCAGCGCGCCGCCGCCCGGTGCCGCACCGGGACTCCCGGAGAGTACCCAGTCGAGGGCCGTTCCGAGGACCTCCGTCGACAACTGCTCGCGGCGCACCGCGTCCAGACCGAAGCCCTGGAGCGCGGAGACCTGCGTGGCGGCCGCCGTCAGATCGGTGCCGAGCGGCTCGTGCGCGGGGCGCCGCCGCAGCCGCGCCCGCACGGCCGCCACCCGGGCCGCCGTGTAGTGGATGGACGCCTCGGGCACGGACTCCAGGGCCTGTACGGCCCCGGTGCGGTCGCCCGCCGCGAGCCGTACGCGGGCGAGTCCGAAGGCCGCGCTCACGAAGCTCGGGTCGGTGGTCCACACCAGGTGGTAGTACTCGGCGGCGTTGTCCAACTGGCCGAGCACCTCGGCGCAGACGCCGAGGGCCAGCTTCGGCGCGGGCTCGCCGGGGAAGGCGTCGTACACCGCGTCGAAGGCGAGGGCCGCCTGCTCGTGGTCGCCGGTCACCAGGGAGGTGACCCCCCGGTACCAGACGACCCGCCAGTCGTCCGGGTCCCGCTCCTCCAGGCCCGCGAGGGTCCCGGCGGCGGACCGCAGGTCGCCCAGCTCCAGCTCGGCCCGCAGGGTGCGCAGCCGCAGCTCGACGGAGGGCGCGGGCGCGGCCTGGAGCGCCGCGAGCAGTTCGCCGGGCGCGGCGGCGGCGAGGCCGGCGAGGAATCCGGCGTTGGGGTCGCCCGGGTCGACGCGCGGCACGGGCAGCGCGAGCGCGGTGGCGGGCGTGTCGACGGGGGCGAGCAGTCCGGCGAGCGCCGCACCGGCGGGCAGCCCGGCGGCGGTCGGGGTCCCGGGGGCGCCGGCGGTCCCGCCCCGGCGTCCGCGGCCGCGGCGGGCACCGAGCAGCGAGACGTCCTCGGCGAGTTCGGCGAAGAGCGCGGTGTCGGTGACCCGCACCTCCGTGCCGAACAGGGTCGAGAGGGCCGGGCGGGGGCGTCCGGACTGGAGTGACACCACTTCGCGCAGGACGCCCGTCAGCTGCTCGGCCATCTCCTGCGCGGAGGCGAACCGGCGGGCCGGGTCGGGGTCGGTGGCGCGGACCAGGAAGCGGTAGAACGACTCGTAGGTCCGGAAGACCGCGATGTGCTCCGGGTCGGGCAGGGAGTCCACGAACACGTTCGTGTAGCCCTGGAAGTCGAAGGTCATCACCGCGAGGGTGCGCGCCACCGTGTACAGGTCGCTCGCCACGGACGGGCCGACCTCGGCCACCTCGGGCGCCTGGTAGCCGACGGTGCCGTAGATCGCGGACTCGTCGTCGTCCATCCGCCGGACCGCGCCCATGTCGATGAGCTTCAGCTGGTCCTCGGTCTGGATGGCGTTGTCGACCTTGAAGTCGCAGTACAGCAGGTTCCGGCTGTGCAGGTGTCCGAGCGCCTCCAGGGCCTCGATCCCGTACGCGCAGGCCTGCTCGACGGGCAGCGGGTCGCGGCGGCCGTCCGGGGTGCGCCGGTCGTTGGCGATCTCCTTGAGGGACTTGCCGCCGACGTACTCCATGACGATGTAGCCGTCCAGGGAGCCGGTGCGCTGGTCGAGGTGCTCGACGAAGTTGTAGATGCGGACGATGTTGGAGTGCTCGATCTCGGCGAGGAAGCGGCGCTCGGAGATCGCCGCCGCCATGGCGTCCTGGTCGCCGGTGTCGAGCAGGCCCTTGAGGACGACCCACCGGTCGGAGACCGCCCGGTCGACGGCGAGGTAGATCCAGCCGAGGCCGCCGTGCGCGAGGCAGCCCACGACCTCGTACTGGCCGTGGACGATGTCCCCGGCGCGGAGCTTGGGCACGAAGGAGTACGGGTGGCCGCACTTGGTGCAGAAGCCCTCCGTGCGGCCCGGCCGGTCGCCCCGCGAGCGGCCCACCGGGGCCCCGCAGTCGGAGCGGGAGCAGAAACGCTTCCGCTCGGGAACCTCGGCGTTCTCCATCACCGCGGCCCGCGGATCGGGCCGCGGCACCTCCGGAATGGCCACCAGACCCGCACCCAGCCGGTTCCTGGCGGACTGGCCGGTCGACGAACCCGAGCTGCGCACCGAGACCGAGCGGGCCGTGGACGCGCCGGAGAGCGCGCGCGACAGCCGGCCGGAGACCGACCGGCGGGAGGTCGAGGAGCGCGACGAGGCCCGCGACGAGGCGCGCGAACTGCTCCGCGAGGAGCCCGAGTCCGACCCCCCGACACCGCCGGTCCCCTTCCCGGGCACGGCCATCCCGGTCGGCGTCGAGCCGATCAGCCCTCCGGGCGCGACGACCGGGGCGAGCCCGCACGTGTCGCAGTACAGCTCGCCGCCTCCCATGTCCTCGTACGATCCCTCGCACGAAGGACGCTGACAGCTCCCCACGCCCGTCTCCCCGCTCACCACTGTCGTCCTCCCGCGTCTCTCGGGCCGGACAGTACGTCCGCCGCCGCCTGCTGGTAGCGCAGCACGGCCTGTTCCGCGACCCGCAGATCGCAGGGCGCGCTCCACAGCATCCTGCGGGCCGCGTCGTACCGCTCGACCAGCAGCGGGTCCTCCGCCGCGCCGAGCCGGGCCACCTTCGCCTTGTAGGCGTCGAGCCGGCCGCGCAGTTCGGCCCGCACCGCGAGCGGCGCCGTGACCGCGGTCAACGACTCCCTGGCCCGCAGCAGTTCCTCCTCCGCCTCCCGCTCCAGGGACTCCAGCAGCGGGGAGAGCCGGTGCCACTGGGCGTGCCTGCGGTACTCGGCGGCGACCGAGAGCCGCTCCTGGAGCACCGTCGGCGGCCCGCTGACGGCCGGCACCTCGGAGGCGGCGATCTTCGCGAGGACCTCGCCGCGCGCCGAACGAGCCTCGGCGAGCGTCCGGTCGGCCCGCGAGAGCACGTCGCGCAGCCGCAGCAGCCGGTCCTCGGAGTCCTGCCGGACCGCCAGGACGGCCTCGATCTCGCGCCGGATGTCCTCAAGGGCCAGCGCCGCCCGGTCGTACCGCTCGGTGTCGGGACGGCCCCCGCCGGGCGCCGAACTCCCCGCCGCCGGGTGCCAGAAGGCCAGCGGGTCGGTCACCACCTGGGACCGCAGCGCGGTCAGCTCGGCCGTGATGGCCTCCAGCTCGTCCCCCGCCGGATGCTCCCCGGGGCGCACGCCCACCGAGTGCGCCAGCGAACGCGTCCGCCCCAGCTCGGCGGCGAGCAGGTCTATCCGGGCCGGCAGCGCCGACCAGACGGCGTCGGAGGTGACGACCAGGTCGAGCGAGGCGGCGTACAGCTCGTTCATCCGCCGGACGAGCCCCTCCAGGCTGAAACGCTCGGTGAGCAGCGCCTGTTCGCCCGCTCCGCCGGCGACGAGCACGCTCTCGCCGCGCAGCCGGTCGGTCAGCTCCACCAGCTCCTCGCGGGTGGGCCAGCGGCGTCGTCCGCGCACCTCACGGGCCTCCCGCAGGGCCCCGGTGTACACGTCGAAGCAGGTCCAGAGCAGCGTGATGGTGCGCTCCGTCGCCGCCCACCGGTCCCGGGTGGTGCCGGTCAGCTCGGCCCCTTCGAGCAGCCTGCGGCCCGCGTGGTCCTGCAGCGCGAGGAGCGAGTCCTCGATCGCCTTGTGCTCGGCGCCGAGCCGCGCCAGCGCACGGTCCACCTCGTCCCGGTCCATCACCGGCCCGGGGGGTCCCGTGACGCCCATCTCTTACCTCTTCCGCTGTCGTGTACGGGCTTGCTCGTACGGGGGCGTGTACAGCGCTACTTGTACAGCGGAGCGGGCGGCCCGGTTATGCCGGGCAGGTCCTTCTCCAGCCACTCCTTGTACGCGGCCTGCCAGGGGCCCTGCCGGTAGCCCACCAGGACCTGGTTGACCCGGCGGACCAGGTCGTCGTTCCCGAGCTTGGCCGCGACCCCGTAGTACTCCTCGGTGAACGGCCGGCCCTTGAGCTCGACCGCCGGGTCCTGGGCGGCCTGGCCGGCCGCGAGCGCGTTGTCGGTGACGACCGCGTCGACCTCGCCCATCTGGAGCCGGGCCAGGCAGTCCAGCTGGTTGGGGACGGTCAGCAGGTCCTTGTCGTCCTTGGTGCCGTCGGCCTCGTCCTTGAAGACCGCGCCGAAGGAGTTCTCCGCCAGCGCGTCGTAGGCCGTGGAGCCCTCGGCGGTGCAGATCCGTTTGCCGCGCAGCGAGGAGTCGTAGCCGGTGATGTCCTTGGCGAGCTTGGGCGCGAGGACCTGCTGGCCGGCCTGGAAGTAGGCGGTGGAGAAGGCGACCTGCTCGATCCGCTTGCAGTTGATCGTCATGGTGCGCACGACGAGGTCGACCTTGCCGTTGTTCAGGGCGGCGATCCGCTGGTTGGTCGGGATCGCGCGGAAGATGATCGCGTCCGGGTCGCCGAGGACGTCCTTGGCGATGGCCCGGGCGAGCGCGATGTCGAAGCCCTCCAGGACGCCCTTCTCCGGGTTCCGGTAGCCCCACCGGTAGCTGGACTGGTCGACGCCGACGATCAGCTTCCCGCGGTCCTTGATCGCCCGTATCGACGGGCCGTCCGCCGACGAGGGCGTGAGGGAGGCCTCGGGGTGCTCGCAGGTGTCCGCCTTGACCTGGACGCCGGTGCCCACGCCGGGCCCGGGCGTCCACGGCGCGGCCGCCGGGCCGGCCCCGTCCTGGGCGAGCGGCAGCAGGGTGAGCGAGGCGGTGAGCGCGCAGGCCACGGCCATGGAGGCCACTCCGCCCCAGCCCCGCAGCCGGCCCACCGTCCGCCGCGCCAGCGGGTACGCGCCGTTCGGCATCCCGCCCCCTCTCACCGGTACTCCGACAGTCTGCGGTTGATGCCGAGCAGCGCGCCCGCCGCGCCCAGGGCGCCGAGTGCGGCCGCGCCGAGCGGCAGCCCCGTCAGCGCGTCCCGGGCGTCCCCGGCGGAGCGGGTGAACTCGGTCTGCTCGTGGGCGAGGGCCCGCTCCAGGGCGGCGTCGATCTGGTCGAAGGACCGGCCCGTGGACTCCTTCGCGCCGATGATCCGGCCGAGGGCGCCCTCGTAGTCGCCGGCCTCGTCCTTCGCGCGGGCGTCCTTGTGGCGCTCCCGCCATTCGGCGGCGCGCGCGGCGGACTCGTCGACGGGACCGCGCCCGGCGTCGTCGTCGGCCCGCTCGCGGGCCGTGGCGAGCGCGTCCGTCAGGGCGCCCATGCTCGCCGTGTACTCGGCCTCGTACTTGTCGCTCTTGCCGTCCTCGGTGAGGACGGCGCCCCGGGCGACCAGCGTCAGGTTCTCGTTGGCGCGGGCCGTGAGCGAGCTGATCCGCGCGGTGTTGAGGACCTGGAGGGACTCCTGCCCCTGCACGCGCGCGCTGTCGAGCCCGGCGCGCGCGACCGTGTGCGCGGCGGCGAGCCAGAGCAGCACGACGACGGTGGCGGCGGTGGCGGCGAGCAGGCCGTGGTTGAGGACCCGGTTGGTCCGGACGTAGTTGCGGCGCTGGGCCCACAGCAGGACGCCGAGGGTGAGCAGGCCGAGCGCGAGCGACAGGAACGGCCAGGTGCGGGCGGACTCGTCGTCGCGCTGGAGCCGTACCGTCTCCGCCGCGTAGAGCCGCTCGGCGGCCGGCAGCAGCGTGTCGGCCATCTGCTGGTTGGCGTACCGCAGGTAGGCGCCGCCCAGCGGCAGGCCCTGCCGGTTGGCGGCCCGGGCGCGCTCGACGAGGCCGGTGTAGCGGGGCAGTTGCTCGTTGAGGGTGGCGATCTCGCGGGCCGACTCGGACGAGCCGCCGGCGTTCGCCGCGGCCTTGACGAGGAGCCGGGAGGCCGTGGTGATGTCCCTGGTGTACCGCGCGCGGGACTCCGCGGGCTCCAGGGTGCCCGCGAGGAAGCCGCTGGCGGCGGTGGTGTCGGCGTCGGCGAGGGAGCGGTAGATCGCGGCCGCGTCGGCGCTCAGCGGCTGGCTGCGGCTGACGACGTCGTCGGCGGCGGAGGCCCGGTCGGACACCTCCAGGGCGCTGACCGCCCCGAACGCCACGACGAGCAGGGCGAGTACGGCGCCGAGGATCTGGAGCCGGCCGGGCTCGGTCGTCGCGGCCACGCGCAGTCGCTCGCGGCCCACGGCCCAGGCACCGCGCCCCGCGGGCGGGGCCGCGGTGGGCACGGGCGACGGCTGCGCGGGCACGGAGCCCGGGCGCGCGGGCGCCTGCGCCGTGCCGTGCGCCGCCGAGGCGGCGGGCGCGTTCGGCGGGTGTGTCACTTGACCTCCCCCTCGGTCGCTGACGTCGGCCGGCCCGTCCGGTGTCCCGGTGGCGACCGGTTCCGGTGGACGACCACCCGGCCAGCAGTATGGCCTCAGGGGGCCCTCCGCACACCGGGATTGACTCGATCTTGTTCCTATCGTGCCCCATGCCCCCGGCACATCAGCAGGCGAACCCCCTCACTCTGAATACGTCGCCGGCCGAAGATCGGTTCCCTTTCGGACACCCCTCGAACGGGTGAACATGCGTGCGGGGTGCCCCGTCGAGACGACGAGACACCCCGCGACGGCGTTCCTCAGGCCCCGAAGTGCTCCCGCAGCCGGGCCTTCGCCTCCGGACCCGCCTCCGCCGCGTCCAGGGCGAGCAGCCCCGCCCCGAGCACCGGCGGCGCGGTCACGAACCCGACCACGGCCTTCGGCGCCCGCGCCGCGAGGAGTTCGAGGATCCGCTCCTCCAACTGCGGGTGGCGGGCCGCGAGCACGCTGCCGCCCAGCATCACCGGCGCCTCCTCGTGGTGCAGCCCGAGCCGGCGGAGCGCCACGTACGCCATGGCGACGACCTCTTCGGCGAGCCGGTGCACGAGGGACAGCGCCACCGGGTCGCCCTGGGCCGCGACCGCGAACAGCACCGGCGTCAGCTCGTGCCGCCGCTCCATCGGGATGCCGCCCAGGTGCAGGGCCTCGATCAGGAGGTACATCGACCCCAGTCCGAAGTGCGCGGGCAGCGCGTCCGCGAGCGCGGTGGGCAGGCCCCGCCCGTCCTCGGCGCGCGCCGCGAACCACAGCGCCTCGTCGGCGAGTCCGCCGCCCCCGCCCCAGTCGCCGGAGATCTTCCCGATCGCCGGGAAGCGCGCGGTCCGACCGTCCGGGGTCATCCCGACGCAGTTGATCCCGGCCCCGCAGACCACCGCGACGCCCCGGGGCTCGTCGATGCCGGCCCGCAGGATGGCGAAGGTGTCGTTGTGCACCCGTACGGACGGGCTCCAGCCCCGGGCGAGGAGCGCGGCCTGCAGCTCGGCCTCCTCGACGGGCAGGTCGGCGTTGGCGAGGCAGGCCGCGACGTGGGCGAACCCCGCCGGGACGCCGGCCTCCGCGCAGGCCCGCCCGACGATCTCCGCGAGCCGGTCGACCGCCGTCTCCACCCCCACCACGGGGGGCTGGAAGCCGCCGCCGCGCGCCGTGCCGAGGACCGTGCCGTCCACGGCGACGACGGCGACGTCGGTCTTGCTGTTGCCGGCGTCGACGGCCAGCAGGGTTTCGGTCACGCCCACGCGAGGTGCTCCCGGTTGTGCGCGATCAGCCGGTCGGTGAGCCCGTCGGCGTACGCGTACTGGCCCACCAGCGGGTGTGCGAGCAGCGCCTTGAACACCCGGTCGCGGCCGCCGCGGAGCGCCGCCTCCAGGGCCAGGTCCTCGTAGGCCGTGACGTGGGCGATCAGGCCGGCGTACAGCGGGTCCACCGGCGCGACCGGCAGCGGCGTGGCACCGTGCGCGCCCACCGCGGCCTGCGTCTCGATGACGGCGTCGTCCGGCAGGAACGGCAGCGTGCCGTTGTTGTACGTGTTCACCACCTGGTACGGCGATCCGCCGCCGCCCAGCAGCGAGGCCGCCAGGTCCACGGCCGCCTCCGAGTAGAAGGCGCCGCCGCGCTTGGCGAGCAGGGCCGGCTTCTCGTCGAGCGCCGGGTCGCCGTACATCTCCAGGAGTTCCCGCTCCATCGCCGCGACCTCGGCGGCCCGGGACGGCTTCGTGCCGAGCTCGCGCACCACCTCGTCGTGCGCGTAGAAGTACCGCAGGTAGTACGAGGGGACGACGCCGAGCCGGTCCAGGACCGGGCGCGGCAGCCGCAGGTCGTCGGCGACGGCGTCGCCGTGCTCGGCGAGCAGCCGGGGCAGCACGTTCTCGCCCTCGGGGCCGCCGATCCGTACGGCCCGCTCCCAGGTCAGGTGGTTGAGCCCGACGTGGTCGAGGTGGACCTCGGCAGGGGTCACGTCCAGGAGCGCGGCGAACTTCCGCTGGAAGCCGATGGCCACGTTGCACAGGCCGACGGCCTTGTGCCCGGCCTGGAGCAGCGCGCGCGTGACGATGCCGACGGGGTTGGTGAAGTCGATGATCCAGGCGTCCGGGTTGGTGCGCCGGACCCGCTCGGCGATGTCCAGGACCACCGGGACCGTGCGCAGCGCCTTGGCGAGGCCGCCGGCGCCGGTCGTCTCCTGGCCGACGCAGCCGCACTCCAGGGGCCAGGTCTCGTCCTGCCGGCGGGCGGCCTGCCCGCCGACCCGCAGCTGGAGCAGGACGGCGTCGGCGCCCTCGACCCCGGCGTCGAGGTCGGTGGTGGTGGTGACCTTCCCGTCGTGGTCCTGCTTGGCGAAGATGCGCCGGGCGAGCCCGCCGACCAGTTCGAGCCGCTCGGCGGCCGGGTCGACGAGGACGAGTTCGGTGATGGGCAGGGTGTCGCGCAGTCGCGCGAAGCCGTCGACGAGTTCGGGGGTGTAGGTGGAACCGCCCCCCACGACAGTGAGCTTCATCTTTCGTATCAGCCCTTCACTCCGGTCAGGGTGACTCCCTCGACGAACGCCTTCTGCGCGAAGAAGAACACGAGGATCACGGGGGCCATGACCAGCACGGTCGCGGCCATGGTCAGGTTCCAGTCGGTGTGGTGCGCGCCCTTGAAGGACTCGAGGCCGTAACTGAGCGTCCAGGCGGCCGCGTTCTCGGAGGCGTAGATCTGCGGCCCGAAGTAGTCGTTCCAGCAGTAGAAGAACTGGAACAGGGCCACGGCGGCGATGCCGGGCTTCGCCATCGGGATCACGACCCGTACGAGGGTGCGGAACTCGCCGCAGCCGTCGATCCTCGCGGCCTCGACGTACTCGTTCGGGATCGTCAGCAGGAACTGGCGGAGCAGGAAGATCGCGAAGGCGTCGCCGAAGGCCATGGGCACGATCAGCGGCCACAGCGTCCCGGAGAGGTCCATCTGCTTCGCCCAGAACAGGTACATCGGGATGATCACGACCTGCGGCGGCAGCATCATCATCGAGATGACGAGCAGGAGCGACAGGTGCCGGCCGCGGAAGCGGAACTTGGCGAGCGCGTACGCCACGGGGATCGAGGACACCACGACGAGGACGGTGCCGAGTCCGGCGTACAGCAGCGAGTTCTTCCACCAGGTGAGGAAGCCTTCGGTCCGGAAGACCTCGACGTAGTTCTCCCAGTGCCAGGAGTTCGGCGTCAGGTCCCGGGTGAGCGCCTGCTGGTCGCTCATCAGGGAGGTCAGGACGACGAACACGAAGGGGAGCACGAAGAACAGGGCGGCGGCGATGCCGAGCGAGTGCACGGCGATCCAGTGCAGCAGGGACGTCCGGCGGGCCCGCTTCTCGGCGGGGCTCACGGCGGGACGGGTCCGGGTGGTTGCGGTCGTCATGTGTCAGTCACCCGAGCCGATCAGGCCGCCGCGCCGGCGCATGAGGAGCGCGGTGAAGGCCATGGAGAGAGCGAAGAGCACGAGCGCCACGACGCAGGCGGCGCCGTAGTTGAACTGGCTGAAGCCGAGGTTGTAGACCAGCTGCGGGAGGGTCAGCGTGGAGTCGTCCGGGTAGCCGGGGACGAAGGCCTCGCCGGAGCCGCCCATCTTGCCCGAGGCGACCTTCGCGGCCACGATCGGCTGGGTGTAGTACTGCATCGCGCCGATGATCCCGGTGACGACCGCGAAGAGGACGATCGGCGAGATGTTCGGCAGCGTGACGTAGCGGAACCGCTGCCAGGGGGACGCGCCGTCCAGTTCGGCGGCCTCGTACTGCTCCTTCGGCACGTCGAGCAGGGCGGCCATGAAGATGACCATGAGGTCGCCGACGCCCCACACGGCGAGGACGGTCAGGGCGGGCTTGGCCCAGTCCGCGTCGTTGAACCAGGAGGGCGCCGGGAGGCCGACGGCCTCCAGGAGCGAGTTGACCGGTCCGGTGCCGGGGTTGAGCAGGAAGACGAAGGCGAGCGTGGCGGCCACCGGCGGGGCCAGGTAGGGCAGGTAGAAGAGGGTGCGGAAGACCCCGGCGCCCGTCTTGATCTTGGCGATGAGCATGCCGACGCCGAGGCCGAAGACGACCCGGCAGGTCACCATGACGACGGCCAGCCAGAGCGTGTTCTGCATCGCCGGCCAGAACTTCGGCATGTCGGCGAAGACGTACGTCCAGTTCTCCAGGCCCCGCCAGGTCGGCGGGTTGAGGCCGTCGTACCGCATGAACGAGAAGTACAGGGTGGAGACGAGCGGGTAGGCGAAGAAGAAGCCGAACCCGATCAGCCAGGGGGACATGAACAGTGCGGTGCGCAGCGCGTTGCGCCGGCGCTTGGACCGCAGGGTGTTCCGTCCCTCGGGGGAGGCGGCTGCCGGGGCGGCCGCCTCCTTCGTGGGCAGGGTGTCCGTGCTCATGGTCGGGATCCGGCCGTCACTTCGCCGCGGCGATGTCGCGGTCGATCTGGGCCGCGGTGTCCGCGAGCCCCTTCTTCAGGTCGGTGACCTTGCCGTTCTCGTACTTGTGGGCGAGCTCGGAGAGGGCCTCCTGGTAGGCGGGGCCGTTCACCGCGCCGTCCATGGTGGTGGACTCGGGGTGCTGGGCGATCTCCAGGAAGGTCTTGAAGCGGTCGTCGAAGGTGAGGTTCGGGGACTTCAGCGCCTCGAAGGTGGAGGGCACGTTGCCGATGGCGTTGGCGAAGGCGACCACCGCGTCGGTGTCCGTGGTCATGTACTTGACCAGCTCCCAGGCCGCGTTCTGCTTCTTGCTCTGCGGCGCGATGCCCATGATCGTGCCGGACAGGTAGCCCTTGCCGTACTCGCTCAGCTCGTCGTCGGCGACCGGCAGCGGCGCGACGCCGACCTCGAAGCCGACCTTGGCGTCCTTGATGAAGTTCAGCCGCCACTCGCCGTCGAGCTGCATGGCGACCTGGCCGGTCTGGAAGGGGTGCTTGGCGCCCCACTCGTCACCGAAGGTGGTGCGGTACTTGTCGAGCTTCTCGAACCCGCCGAGGCCGTCCACCAGGGACTTCTGGTAGGTCATCATCTCGGCGAACGCCGGGTCCTTGGCGACGTTCGACTTGCCGTTGTCGTCGAAGTAGTCGTGGTCCCACTGCGACATGTAGTGCTCGACGACGGTCTCGTAGCCGAGGTAGTTCGGCATGAAGCCGAGCTGCTCGTACGAGTCGCCCTTCTGCTTCGTCAGCCGCTTGGCGACCTCGGCGAACTGGGACCAGGTCTTCGGCGGGGCCTCGGGGTCGAGTCCGGCCTTCTTGAACGCGGTCTTGTTGTAGTAGAGCCCGTACGCGTCGGAGAGCAGCGGCAGCGAGCAGCGCTTGCCCTCGAACTGGGTGTACTCCTGGAGGACCTTCGGGAAGGTCTTGTCCAGGTCGATCTTCGACTTCTCTATGAAGGGCTTGAGGTCCGCGAGGGCGCCCGAGGAGCAGAACTTGCCGACGTTGGAGGTGGTGAACGAGGAGACGACGTCCGGGCCGTTCGAGCCGCCCGCGCGGAGCGCCTGGCCGAGCTTCGCGTCGTTGATGTCGCCGACGAGCTTCACCTTGATGTTCGGGTGGGCCTTCTCGAAGCGGGCGACGCTGTCCTCGATCGCCTTGACCTCGGCGGGCGCCGACCAGCCGTGCCAGAACGTGATCGTCGTCTGCGCGTTCGGGTCGTCGGAGGCCTTGTCGTTCGCGGAGCCCGTACAGGCGGAGGCGAAGAGGGCGATCGAGGCGGTGGCGGCGAGCGCGGCGGCGGCTCTGCGCGGACGTGCGGGCATGGCGATGTCTCCCTGGGGCGGGTCGGGGCGTGCGGAGGGGCGGGGACGGTCAGCGCGAGGTGTCGAAGACCTCGTCGCGCGTGGTGGCGAGGGCGCTTTCGAGGGCGCCGCGCAGGACGGGGCTCCGGCGTACGGCGGAGAGGACGAGCCGCGGCCGGGACGGGGCGAGGTCGGCGAGTTCGGACTGGACGCGGGCGCGCAGGGGTTCGCCGCCGGTGACGAGGGCGTCCCCGGACAGCACGATCAGTTCGGGGTCGAGGACGGCCACGAGGGCGGCGAGCCCGGTGGCGAGGCGCTCGGCGTAGCGGTCGAGCAGTTCCGCGTACCGGGGGTCGTCCTCGTGGGTCTCGGCGGCCCGGGACAGCAGCCCGGCCACCACCGGTACGAAGGGGTGGTCGGGGGTCGCGATCCCGGCGGCGCGGGCGATCCGGGGCACGGACTGGATGCCCGCGAGTTCCTGGAAGCCGCCGGAGTTGGCCTTGGTGACCTGCCGTACCAGCGGGGTGCCGGGCACGGGCAGGAAGCCGAGCTCGCCGGCGCCGCCGGTGAAGCCGCGGTGCAGTCGCCCGCCGAGGACGAGGGCGGCGCCGAGGCCCCCCTCGTTCCACAGCAGGACGAAGTTCTCGTGGCCGCGGGCGGCGCCCACGCGCTGCTCGGCGACGGCGACGAGGTTGACGTCGTTCTCGTACTCGAACGGCATGGGCAGGACGGCGGCCAGCTCCTCCAGGAGGGTGGGGGAGTGCCAGCCGGGCAGGTGGGAGGCGTACCGCAGGCGCCCGGTGGCCGGGTCGAAGGCGCCGGGGGTGCCGATGACCAGGCGCCGGACGTCCTCGCGGGCGAGTCCGGCGGCCTTGGTCGCCCCGTCGAGGGCGTCGGTGACCTGGCGGACGACGCCGGAGTTGGCGCGGCCGGGGGTGCGGAGCTCGAACTCGCCGACGATCTCGCCCGTGACGTCGGCGACGGCGGCGTGGATGCGGTGCTGGTCGACGTCGAGTCCCGCGGCGTACGCGGCGCGCGGGTTCACCGCGTAGAGCTGGGCGTTCGGTCCGGGCCTGCCCGCGGTGGTGCCGGTGGCGACGACGAGTCCGGCCGCTTCGAGGCGGGCGAGCAGCTGGGAGGCGGTCGGCTTGGACAGGCCGGTGAGCTTGCCGATGCGGGTCCGCGAGAGCGGGCCGTGTTCGAGGAGCAGGTCGAGGGCGGCGCGGTCGTTCATGGCCCGCAGGACGCGCGGCGTGCCGGGGGTTCCCGGGGTCGTACCGGCCATTGAGTCCGCACCTGCCTTTCCACGATGGTCGGGCCATTGTGCTGCCTGTCGGCCGGCCCGTTCTCCCACTGCTCTGTTAGGAAAGTTTCCTATTCGGTGGGAGGAAGGTAAGGCGGCCGTCGCGGAGGCGTCAATACCCGGGAACGCGGGACGCCCCCGAAGGCAACCAAAGCGTTACCTGCGGGGGCGTCGGGCCGTACGGGCGGTGCTACTTCGAGAGGTCGGGCTTCGGCAGCGGGGTCGCCGCCGCCGACTGCGGCGAGGTCGTCGAGGCGAACGCCGACGGCGCCGCCATGCCCGCCGTCGGGTCGCCCGCGGCCTCCTCGGCCTGCGCCGGGACCCCGCCGACGATGCGGATGCCGGCCTCGTCCAGACCCCGCTTGATGCGCCAGCGCAGCTCGCGCTCCACACCCAGCTTCTTCCCCGGCATCGTCTTCGCCGAGACCCGGACCGTCATCGAGTCGAGCAGCACCTCGCTCAGACCGAGCACCTCCACCGGACCCCACAGGCGCTCGTCCCACGGCTCCTCCTTGGCCATGGAGTCCGCCGCCGCGGTGATCACGGCCCGCACCCGGTCCAGGTCCTCCGTCGGCCGGACGGTCACGTCCACGCCCGCCGTCGCCCAGCCCTGGCTCAGGTTCCCGATCCGCTTGATCTCGCCGTTGCGCACGTACCAGATCTCGCCGTCCACCCCGCGCAGCTTGGTCACCCGCAGGCCCACCTCGACGACCTCGCCGGAGGCCACGCCCGCGTCGACCGAGTCACCGACGCCGTACTGGTCCTCCAGGATCATGAAGACGCCGGAGAGGAAGTCCGTCACCAGGTTCCGCGCGCCGAAACCGATCGCCACGCCGGCCACACCGGCCGAGGCCAGCAGCGGCGCCAGGTCGATCTTGAAGGCGCCGAGGACCATCAGGCCCGCCGTGCCCAGGATGAGGAACGACGCGACCGAGCGGAGGACCGAGCCGATCGCCTCCGAGCGCTGCCGGCGCCGCTCGGTGTTGACGAGGAGACCGCCGAGAGCCGTCCCCTCCACCGCCTGCGCCGACCGGTTCATCCGCTCGATCAGCTTCGTCAGGGCGCGGCGGACGGCCATCCGGAGCAGGAGCGCGACGACCAGGATCAGCAGGATGCGCAATCCGGTGTTCAGCCAGGTGGACCAGTTCTCCTCCACCCAGCTCGCCGCGTTCGTCGCCTTCTCCGCGGCCTCGTCCAGGGTCACCGGAATGGGTTCGGGATCGGTGGCAGCCGCTAGGGCGGACCAGGACACGGGGCAACCTCCAGGCATCGCGTACGCAGGCCATCCACACTAACGGGGCATCGGACGTGCTCCCGCTGCCCTGTTCGAGGGAGAGACCGACCTCACCTGGGCAAGTAAGAGGCAGGTAAGAGGAGGAGCTGCCGATGTGGTCGAGAACACTCCGGACCCGCCACCCCGATCCCGGTACGTGGTGGCGCTCCGACCAGGCCTGAGGAGAGACTGAGAGCAGTTCGTCCCGGCGCGAGCCACGCGCCGCCGGCGTCATAGGAGGCATCCGTGCCGCATGTCCTGGTCCTCAACGCGTCGTACGAGCCGCTCGGCGTCGTACCGCTCCGCCGCGCACTCGTCCTCGTCCTGGAGAACAAGGCTCTCTGCCTCGAGGAGTCCGGCGCCTTCCTGCACAGCGAGACCCAAGTCCTCCCCGCGCCCAGCGTGGTGCGACTGAAGCGCTTCGTGCGGGTCCCCTACCGGGGGCCCGTTCCCTTGACCCGCAGAGCCCTCTTCGCCCGTGACGGCGGGCGCTGCGTGTACTGCGGGGGCGTCGCCACCAGCGTCGACCACGTCATCCCGCGCAGCCGCGGGGGCACGCACGCCTGGGACAACGTGGTGGCGGCCTGCCGCCGCTGCAACCACGTCAAGGCCGACCGGCACCTCCGCGAGATCGGCTGGCGCCTGCGCCACCAACCGGCCCCGCCGTCCGGCCTGGCCTGGCGGATCATCGGGACCGGACACCGGGACCCCCGCTGGCTGCCGTACCTCCAGCCGTACGGCGCCGAGGACGTGATGGCCCGGATCGACTCCGTCGCCGACGCCCCCGTGAGGGCGCTGACGACGGGTTGAGCCGGGCCTTTCGCGTATGCGGGGCCTCCGGCATTCGCGTATGCGGGGCCTCCGGCACGGGAGCGGTGCCGCCCCTACGGGGCGGGCCGCTCCTCCGCCGTGTCCGCGGGTCGCTCCTCCGCCGTGCCCGCGGGCGGCTCCGCCCGCTCCTCCGGGGCCACCGCGTAGGTCTCCACCGACCAGAGGGAGTAGCCGAACCGGGTCGCCCGCGCCTCGCCCTGCACGCGCAGGAAGCGGGTGTCCGCCGCGTCCATCCGGACCGACTCCCGGCCGCCCCTGCCGTCCGCGACCGTCGCCGCCGTCCGCCACACGCGCCCGTCCGCGGAGACCTGGACGCGGTAGCGGGAGGCGTACGCGTCCTGCCAGTGCAGCACCACCTGCCCTATCCGCGCCGGCTCGGCCAGCTCCAGCTGCCACCAGGCCCCGTCCTCCGCGGGCGAGGACCAGCGGGTCGCCGCATCGCCGTCCACCGCCGAGGCGGCCGGGAAGTCCGGGGTCTCGTCGCCCGAGGAGGACGCCGTCGCCGCCCGCGCCAGGTCGGGGCCCGCCGTGCGGGGGAAGGCCCGCACCGTCAGGACGCGCTCCTCGCCCGCGAACGACACCGGCACCCGGTACGTGCCGGCCGGCACGTCCGCGCCCACCGACACCTCCAGGGGGACGCTCGTCCGCGCCCCGCGCTCCACCGCGACCTCCTTCGGGAGGCGGACCGCGATCCCCTTCGGGGCCTTCGCCGTCAGCGCCCCGCGCACCTCGTCC
The DNA here is from genome assembly GCF_042262805.1 of Streptomyces sp. NPDC056361. Classification (NCBI taxonomy): domain Bacteria; kingdom Bacillati; phylum Actinomycetota; class Actinomycetes; order Kitasatosporales; family Streptomycetaceae; genus Streptomyces; species Streptomyces sp. NPDC056361. The sequence goes on along the minus strand of NZ_JBHJQI010000023.1, from coordinate 5,296 downwards.
GCGCGCACGCCCGACAGCCGCACGTCCACCCGCCGCGCCGGTCCGCCGATCTCCGCGTCCGTCTCCGCACGGGCCAGTTCGAGTCCGGCCCGGGGGCCGTCCGCGAACCACGGCACCAGCGAGCGCACCCCGGGGTCCCGGTCGTCGCCGCTCCACACCACGCGCAGCGCGTCGGCCCGCAGCCCCTTCAGATCGGTCTGCGTCCAACCGGACGCCGACAGCGGGCCGAGCGGCCGCCAGCCCTCGCCGGAGACGTACGCCTCCACGCGCGCGTCCGTGCCCGCCCCCGTGCCGCCCGGCCGGGTCATCACCGTGAGGGCCGCCACGGGCCGCGACCGGTCGAGCCGCACGGTGTACGAGCCGGGGGCGCGGTCGGCCCGCGCCGCCGCGGGGCGGTCGGCGCCGGTCCAGGCCGTCGACTCCGCCACCGCGCGCGTGAGGAAGGGATCGAGCACCCCCGCGCCGACCGTCACCCGGCCCCCCGCCAGCGCCTCCCGCAGCGGTTCGAGGGCCAGCCGCGCCCGCCAGGCCGCCGCGCCGTCGCCGCGGCCCTGGGCGAGCAGCATGTCGACGGCCGTCTCGCCGGCCTCGCCGTACCGCGCGAGCCGGTCGAGCCACGGGCCCGCCTCGTCGTCGAGGGCGGAACCGGCGGTGGCCGCGAGCCGCTCGGGGGCCCGGCGCATCACCGTGAACGCGGCCCGCAGCTCGCGCGCTGCCCGTTCCCTGGCGGCCCTGCCCGCCGGGGTGTCCGGAGTGGTGCGCGAGGCCCAGAACGCCGCCAGCAGCGGCTTCAGATAGGCCGATTCGCCCTTCGGGTCGAGGATCGACGAGGCGCCGTTCCCGGCGAGCGCCCGCAGCGCCTCGCGGGCCGCGGGGTCCGGGCCCGCGAGGTCGTCGACGGCGGCCCGCCAGGACTCCTGCGGCCGGTAGCCCCGCGGGTTCCAGGCGTAGTCGGCGGCGGTGAAGAGCGGGATCCGGGAGGCCGCGGCCTGCTCCATGGCGTGGGCGAGGAACGCGGCGGAACCGGCGGCCACGGCCGGCTCCCGGCCCGTGGCGGGACCGAGGAACAGCCGGTCCTGCGCGTAGTCGTTGACCGGGTAGTTGTCCATCGTGACCAGCGGATGGCCGCCCAGGGCCGCGCGCGCCCCGGCCAGTTCGCGGCCGGTGATCGTGCGCGGGACGACGCCGACGCCCGTCCACGCCACCCGCACCTCGGCGTCGAGCGCCCGGGCGAACTCCGTGCGGTACGCGGTCGCGCCGTCCTGGTAGTACTCCGTCGGCAGCACCGTCAGCGGCTCGGCGTCCGGGTACCGCTCGGCCAGGTGCCGGGCGACGGTGTTCGCCACGCGCGCGTGGGCGGCTGCCGCGGCCGCGGGACCCCGCCCGAAGGTGTCGGCGTCCTCGTCGCAGTGCCACTCGTCGTACGAGGCGTCCTGGAACTGGAGCTGGAAGACGCGCACCCCGAGCTCCCACATGGCGTCGAGCTTCCGCGTCAGCGCCCGCACGTCGCCGGCCGAGGCCAGGCACATGGACTGCGCGGGCGCCACGGCCCAGCCGAGCGTCACCCGGTTGGCTCGGGCCCGTTCGGCGAGCGCCAGGAACTCCCGCCGCTGCTCCTCCGGGTAGGGCTCGCGCCACTGCGCCCGGCGGTACGGGTCGTCCCCGGGCGCGTACAGATAGCGGTTCTGCTTGGTCCGGCCGAGGAAGTCGAGCTGGGCGAGCCGCTGTTCGAGGGTCCAGGGGCTGCCGTAGAAGCCCTCGGTGATCCCGCGCTCGACCGTGCCCGGCCAGTCGCGGACGACGACCCCGGGGACCTCGCGACCGGTGCCGACGAGCTGGCGCAGCGTCTGGACGGCGTGGAAGAGGCCGTCCTCGCCGACCCCGTCGAGGACGACGGTCTCCCGCCCCTGGTAGCGGCCGGTCGCGAGGCGGTAGCCGCCGCGCGGGAGGTCGAGCCGCTCGGGCACGCGCAGGGCCGTCAGCGCCGCCTCGGCCGCCTCGCCGCCGGGCCCGGCGAGCCGCAGGACCGGGCCCCGGCCCGGGAGTCCGGCGTGGACGGTCCGCACCCCGGCGGCCCGCAGCAGTTCGCGCAGGGCGGCGACCGCGTACGGATCGGCGTCGGCGTCCGCGAGCAGCGTCACCTCGTCCCCGAGGCGTACGGAGGGCCCGGCGCCGGTCAGCGACTGCGGCCGGGGCCACACGGCGGGCACGGCCGGCGCGGCGACGGCGTCCGCACGCCCCGCGACGGGAACCCCCGGGCCCGGGGGAGCCGCCGGTGAGGCCGGCGCCGCCGGCGAGGCGGGGGCCGACGGGGCCGCGGGTGAGGCCGGTGCCGCCGGGGTGGCGTACACCGAGCCCGGTGCGGCACTGCCCAGGAGGCCGCCGATGACGGCGGCGGCGACGGCCGTCGCGGTCCGCTTCCTGCGCCCGACGTGCACGGGGTCTCCCTCCGGACAGGCCCGGCCGCTCCGCCGGGTTGGTCACGAGTGGGTCACGAGCCCACCACCCGTCGCACGGCAGTGTCAATGAGAGAGGGCGATGTGTCGCCTTTGCCCGGCGAGCCGTCGGCGAGGTGACGTCACTTCGTCACTTTCCGCCGGTAAAACGAGGTGCGGTGGGTAGGGCTCAGTCGCACGCCCAGGTCCCACCTGTCGAGACGAAACCGGGAGACCCCCGTGACCACGACCGCCCGCCACCTCGGACGGATACGCGTTCCGCAGCAGGTGCCGCCCGCCGGCGCGCCGCTGACCAGCGAACCGCCGCTGCCCGACGCGGCCCCCCTCACCAGTGAACCGCCCCTGACCGAGGCGGCCCCCCTCACCAGCGAGCCCACCGCCCCCGGCAGCGCGGGTGGCACGGAGTCCCCCGGAGTGTGAAGTGACCCTGGCCCGTCTCGCCGCCCGTCACGGCGTCGCCACCGCGTACAGCCCTTCCGAAGGCGTCACCGTTCCCGTGCCCGACGCCACCGTGGTCGCCGTCCTCGGCGCCCTGGGCGTCGACGCGGCCACGCCGGAGGCGGTCGCCGCCGCCCTCGGCGCGGCGGAACGGGCCGACCGGGACCGCCTCCTGCCGCCCACCCTGGTCCACCGGCGGGGCGACGAGCCCCTCCGGCCCCCGGAGGACCTGCCGCCCGGCACCCGCCTCCGGGTCACCACCGAGGAGGGGGCCGTCCTCACCGGCCAGGACTGGGAGCGGCTGCCCCTCGGCGTCCACGCGGTCACGGCGCAGGCCCCCGACGGGCGCGCCGCCTCCGCCACCCTGATCGTGAGCCCCGCGCGCGTGCCCGCGCCCGAGCGGCGCGCGTACGGGCTGCTCGTCCAGCTGTACTCGCTGCTCTCCAGCCGCTCCTGGGGCATGGGGGACCTCGGCGACCTGCGCGAACTCGCCGGCTGGGCGGGCCGCGTGCACGGCGCGGGCTTCGTCCAGGTCAACCCGCTCCACGCGGGCGTGCCCGGGGCGCCCACCGACCCCTCCCCGTACCGCCCCTCCTCGCGCCGCTTCCCGGACCCCGTCCACCTGAGGGTCGAGGAGATCCCCGAGTACGCCCTGGTGGGCCCCGAGCGCCGCGAGGAGCTCGACCGGATCCTCGCCGACGCCGCCGAACTGCGCGAACGGGTCCTCGGCAAGGGCGCGCTGATCGACCGGGACGCCGTGTGGGACGTCAAGCGGCGGGCCCTGGAGATCGTGGTCGGGAGCGTGGACCTCGGGCCCGGGCGGCGCGCCGACTTCCACGACTTCCTCGCCGACCGGGGCCGCGCCCTGGAGGACCACGCCACCTACCAGGCCCTCGCCGAGCGGCACGGCCACCACTGGCGCGACTGGCCCGAGGAGCTGCGCGGGCCGCGCACGGCGGAGGCGGCGGTGCGCGCCGACCCGGAGCTCGCCGCCCGGGTCGACTTCCACTGCCGGCTCGCCTGGCTGACGGACCGGCAGCTGGCCGACGCCGCCGCGACCGCCCGCGCGGCCGGGATGGAGATCGGGATCGTCCACGACCTGGCCGTCGGCGTCCACCCGGAGGGTTCGGACGCCTGGGCCCAGCAGGACGCCTTCGCGGCCGGCATGTCGGTCGGCGCCCCGCCGGACGCCTTCAACTCCCGCGGCCAGGACTGGGGGCTGCCGCCCTGGCGGCCGGACGCCCTCGCCGCCGCCGGCTACGCCCCCTACCGGGGCCTGCTGCGCGAACTCCTGCGCCACGCGGGCGCGCTGCGCATCGACCACGTCATGGGTCTGTTCCGGCTCTGGTGGGTGCCGGAGGGCCACCCGCCCACCGAGGGGACCTACGTCCGCTACGACGCCGAGGCGATGCTCGCCGTCCTCGTCCTGGAGGCGCACCGCGCCGGCGCCCTCGTCATCGGCGAGGACCTCGGCACGGTCGAGCCGGGGGTGCGCGAGGAGCTGGCCAGGCGCGGGGTGTTCGGCACCTCCGTGCTCTGGTTCGAGCGGGACTGGGCGGGCACCGGCCGCCCGCTGCCCCCGGCGGAGTGGCGCCCGGAGTGCGTCGCCACCGCCACCACCCACGACCTGCCTCCCACCGCCGCCCGACTCTCCGGCGACCACGTGGCCCTGCGGCACCGGCTCGGCCTGACCGACGGCGACCCGGAGCGCGACCGCGCGGCCGACGCGGCCGAGACCGCCGAGTGGCTGGCCCTGTTCCAGCGGCTCGGGCTGCTGCCCGAGGGGCCCGGGGACGAGGAGGCCGGCATCCGGGCGGTGCACCGGTTCCTGCTCGCCACGCCCGCCCGGATGGTGGGGGTGTGGCTGCCGGACGCGGTGGGGGACCGCAGGCCGCAGAACCTGCCGGGCACCTGGGACGAGTACCCCAACTGGCGGCTGCCGCTCGCGGGCCCGGACGGCCAGCCGCTCACCCTCGAACGGTTCGCCGCCTCCCGCCGGGCGCACGCCCTGCTGCGCGAACTGCGCGACCGCACGGCGTCCGGCGACGGGGCCGGCGAGCGGGGGAGTGCCCGTACGGCACCCCCGGGCGCGCGGTCCGTTTAGGTGTTCGCTACGTTTGCACCGTGGACAAGAAGAACGCACTGCGCGCCGGCTCCGTCGCGGCCGGTACGACGCTGATGATGCTGCTCATGTCGTCCCCCGCGCTCGCGCTGACCCGCGATGACGGTGACGACCCGGCCCCCAAGCTGAGTGTCGTCGAGACGCTCGGCCTCTACGTGGTGACCCCGCTGGTGCTGTTCCTGGTCATCATCGGCCTGGTGATGGTGCTCGACAAGTCCAAGAAGGCGTAACCGCCTCATCGGTCTCCGCCGAGGGCGCCGCACGGTACGACGTACCGTGC
>NZ_JBHJQI010000022.1:0-81586 GCF_042262805.1 Streptomyces sp. NPDC056361 | reverse complement strand
CACCCGGACTTCCCGGGTGCGCGCCCCTTCGGCGTGCGCGGTGGTGACCTGCGAGCGGCTACCAGGCCGTGGACGCGGTCTTCTCCGAGGGGAGGAAGAACCAGAGCGCCAGGTACAGCAGGAACTGCGGGCCGGGCAGCAGGCACGAGACCAGGAAGATCAGGCGCATCGTCCACGCGGAGGTGCCGAAGCGCCGAGCCAGCGCCGCGCACACTCCGCCGATCACGCGTCCGTCACGGGGGCGGATGATTGCGGCCATGGTGGGCTCCTTCGATGTCGTCTCCGGGAGCCGCTCCGTCGGGCTCCCGATGACTCCATACTGCCGCCGGGAGGGGGGACGAAGCGTCGGTCTACCGGGCGATCGGGACCCTGGGAATCGTCGGGGTCGAACCCTGAGCCGCCTCGTTCCGCAGCAGGGGGGAACCCCTATCGGGCCTACGGCCTCCGGAGGAGGGCCCTCGCCCCGGCTCCGACCTGCGGCGCAGCCAGCCACGGCCGGCCGGCACGAACAGGAGGTGCGCCAGCGCCACCCCCGCCGTGTTCAGGAGGACCGAGTCCACGTCGACGACCTGACCCGGCACGGCGGTCTGCAGCAGCTCCACCGCCAGCGACACCAGCGCTCCGGCGGCGGTCGTCCGGGCCAGCGAGGCCCACCGCGACACGTCGAGCCGCCCGTCGGCCATCGGGAGCAGCACCCCCAGCGGGGCCAGCAGCAGCAACCCCTCGCCGATCAGCCGCGCCGCCTCGGTCGCGCCGAGCGCCAGATCCGCCCGCAGACCGTGCAGCGGGATCGTGTTCGGCGCGGTCACCCACGCCACGTCCCGTGGGCGCAGGCTGACCCAGGCGACGAGCAGCAGATGCGCGACGAGGAGTACGAACCCCACCACGCGGACGACCACGGCGGCACCACCGCCCGAACCTTGACGCTGCACGCCCCCCAAGACGCCCACCACAGCGGAATCGGTTCCGCCGCGCTCGTTTCCAGCCAGAATGCCCCGACGCGCGACCGGCCTCGGGCCGTGGGGTCCGTGCGGGACCGACCGCCTCAAGACCGCGAGGTCCCCACAGGACCGCCTCAGGGAGCCGGGGTGGTCGAGGCGGTCGCCGGGGGCCGTACCGCGGCCGTCGGTGCGGCGGATTCGGGGCGTTCGCGGAGTTCGGTGGTGCAGCGGTAGCGCTTTGGGGCGTAGGAGCCGGGGCCGCCGAGGAGGACGGTGTGGTCACCGGCACCGACGGAGCTCTCCGCGAAGGTGCAGACGATCTGCGACAGGGCGGTCGGGGCCAGGTCCTCCGGTTGCCGGCTCAGCCGCAGCGTCCCGGCCGGGTCGCCCGCGTGGCCGCCGGTGACGAGCAGCGGACTCCGCACGGCCGTCGTGAAGCCGGCCTGCCGCTCGCTGCCCGACGGGTCGTCGAGCAGCTGCGCGAGCAGTCCCGCCGCCGTACGGACCGGATCGCCGCCCGCCTTCTCCTCCGGCAGCGGCGAACGCCGGTCGACCGGCTCCAGCTGCGAGCCGCACACCAGGTAGACCCGGACGGGCATGCCCTGCGCGGTCGTCGCCGACGCGCTCTCGTCGGCCAGGCTGCACGGGACGCGGGACGGGGCCGCGCCCGCGTCCACGGGGACGGACGTGGTCCTGATCCCGCAGCCGGTGACGAGTACCGTCAGCGCGGCCGCGAGCAGGGCGCCCGCGCCCGTCGTACGCCCGAAGATGCGGCGCGTCACGCTTCCTCCACCTCGCCCTGGCTGCTGCGGGTCTGCACCTCGCGCGTGATCCCCGAGGCGTCCAGCGGCAGTCGCAGCACGAACACCGCGCCGTCCACCGCACCGTCCTCGCCGACCGAGTTGGAGGCGGTGATCGACCCGCCGTGGATCAGCGCGTTCTCCATGGCGATCGACAGGCCGAGACCGCTGCCCTCGGACCGCGGCCGGGACGCGCTCGCCTTGTAGAAGCGGTCGAAGACGTGCGGCAGCACCTCCTCGGGAATGCCGGGACCGTGGTCGCGCACCGCGATGACCAGCTCCTCGTCCTCCGTGCGCACGGACACCCGGACCGGCGAACCGCCGTGCTTCAGCGCGTTGCCGATCAGGTTCGCCAGGATCACGTCGAGGCGGCGCGGGTCGAGCGGCGCCACGATGCCGCGCTCGGCGTCCAGATCGACCGCGTCCAGCCAGGCCCGCGCGTCGATGCACGCGGTGATCTGGTCCGCGATGTCCACCTCGTCGAGGACGAGCCGGGCGGTGCCCGCGTCGAAGCGGGTCACCTCCATCAGGTTCTCCACCAGGTCGTTCAGCCGCCGGGTCTCGCTCACCACCAGCGCCACCGCGGGGGCGATCATCGGGTCCAGGGTGTCCTGCTCGTCCTCGAGGACCTCGGTGACGGCGGTCAGCGCGGTCAGCGGGGTGCGCAGCTCGTGCGACATGTCGGCGACGAACCGGCGACTCGATTCCTCCCGCGCGCTCATGTCCGCGACCTTCTTCTGCAGGGACTCGGCCGCGCTGTTGAACGTACGGGAGAGATCGGACAGTTCGTCCGCGCCGCTCACCCGAAGCCGGGTGTCGAGCTTCCCCTCGCCGAGCTGCCGGGCCGCCTCGCCGAGCCGGTGCACCGGGCGCAGCACGGTCGTCGCCGCGACCTGCGCCAGCAGCACCGAGCCGACGACCGCGAGCGCGGTCGCGATCCCCAGCGACCAGGCGAGCGAGTTCAGATCGGCCTTCTCCGCGGCCAGCGACTTGAACATGTAGCCCGCGGGCCCGCCGCCGTCGATCCGCGTCCCGCCGACCAGGTACGGCGTCCCGTTCCGCTCCGTACGCTGCCAGAACAGGTGGTACTTGTACGCGTTGGCGTCCGTCACCGGCCGCTCCGTGTCCACCGCCTCCTGCAGCGAGCGCGGCACGTCCGCGAGCGTGAAGTCGTCCGGGTCGGACGCGCCGACGATCGGCTTGCCCGCGTCCCGCTCGCCGAGCAGCAGCACCTGGTAGTCCGCGGCGCTGCCGCTCGCCATCTGCTCGGCGGTCCGCCGCAGGTCGTCCTGGGTGGGCCGGAGCGGCAGCGTGGCCGCCCGGTTCTGCATCTCCTGCCGGAAGTCGTTGAGCGCCCCGTCCTGCGTACGGGTCAGCACCGCCTCGCGGTTGAGCCAGTACGCGATGCCGGAGGCGGCGACGGCCGCGGTGAGCGCGACCAGGGCGAAGACGACGACGAGCCGCAGCCGCAGGCTGGACAGCCTCGGCCGCGCGAGGATCCCCTTGCTCACGCAGGAACGTCCAGCCGGTAACCGACACCCCGCACGGTACGGATGAGCGTCGGCGAGGACGGCACGTCCTCCACCTTGGCGCGCAGCCGCTGCACACAGGCGTCGACGAGCCGCGAGTCGCCCAGGTAGTCGTGCTCCCACACCAGCCGCAGCAACTGCTGCCGGGACAGCGCCTGTCCGGGCCGACGGCTCAGCTCCAGGAGCAGCCGCAGCTCGGTCGGGGTCAGCTGGAGGTCCTCGCCGTTCTTGGTGACCGTCATCGCGGACCGGTCGATGACCAGGGACCCGTAGGTCGCCGAGTCCGTCGACTCCCGCTCGCCGCGCCGCAGTACGGCCCGGATGCGCGCGTCGAGGACCCGGCCCTGCACCGGCTTCACCACGTAGTCGTCGGCGCCGGACTCCAGGCCCACCACCACGTCGATGTCGTCGCTGCGCGCGGTCAGCAGGATGATCGGCAACTGGTCGGTCCGGCGGATCCGCCGGCAGACCTCGAAGCCGTCGATGCCGGGCAGCATGACGTCCAGCACGACCAGGTCCGGCCGCTGCTCGCGCAGCAGCAGCAGGCCGTCCTCGCCCGTCGCGGCGGTGGCCACCCGGTGACCCTGCCGCGACAGGGAGAGCTCGAGGGCCGTGCGGATGGCGTCGTCGTCCTCGATCAGCAACAGAAAAGGCACGCCGTCATTCTGTCGCATTGGGCCGTCCGAGTACGACCGCTCGCCGACTCGCTCCTGCCCCGTCTCCTGTGACACGCCTGTGACAGTCGGCGGACAACGCCATGAAGTCCCAGGGGCAAGCTTCTTGGCACACGGACCGAAACACACTCCAGCCGACGGGGGGCGCAAGATGAACGCACTGCACAGCACCACCTCAAGCGCAGTTGTCACGCGTCTCCACGACGTCGTGCGGAGCACCGAGAAGTCCGGCGTGGTGAACGGGCGGGGGTGCGTTCGCAGCGTCGGGCGTCAGCGCAAGGCGCCTTACATGGTCGCCGTCGCTGACGGGGGAGCGGCGTACGGGGAGGTCACGGGGGAACGCACGAACTGCTCGGAAGCCGAGTTCACGGCTTACGTGCAGGAGCGTCGTGCCTCCCTGTACGCCACCGCCTACCACCTCACCGGTGACCGGTTCGAGGCCGAGGACCTGCTCCAGAGCGCGCTGTTCTCCACCTACCGCGCCTGGGACCGCATCAGCGACAAGGCCGCCGTCGGCGGATACCTCCGCCGCACCATGACCAACCTGCACATCAGCGCCTGGCGCCGCCGCAAGCTCAACGAGTACCCCACCGAGGAACTCCCCGAGACGGTCGGCGAGACCGACGCCATGCGCGGCACCGAGCTCCGCGCCGTCCTCTGGCAGGCCCTCGCCCGGCTGCCCGAGCTCCAGCGCACCATGCTCGTCCTGCGCTACTACGAAGGCCGCACCGATCCCGAGATCGCCGAGATCCTCGACATCAGCGTCGGCACCGTCAAGTCCAGCATCTGGCGCTCGCTCCGCCGCCTCCGCGAGGACGAGGTCCTCAGCTTCGGCCGCGACGAAGAGGAGTCCTTCGGCGAGCTCGTGGCCTGAAGGCGGGGGGAACAGGGGGGAACGGGGAACACCCGCGGGGTCACGGGGGAACGGGGCCTTCGCGGGGCCGTACGGGGGTACGGGGGTACGGGGGAAACACGACACGGGTCGTACAAGCCGGGGGGCTTGTACGACCCGCGCCGTTTTCCCCCATGCTCCTGCCCCTCTGACGCGGCTCCGCCCCGCCGCTCCCACCACCCCTCGTTGTGGGCAATCGTTCCTCCCCCAGACTTCGTCCGGGGGGACCCCCAGGGCGGGACGGGTGGGCACAACGGACGGCGCCCCGTGCCGGGCCTAGGCTTCCGTGCCTTGACCCGCATCGGGTGTGCGTCGAGCTATGGGTGCGGGTAGGCGCAGGGGGCGGGGGCGCCGCTGAGGGCGCCGTCCCGTGTGCCCACCCGTCCCGCCCTGGGGGAGGGACGATTGCCCACACGGCGGTGGGCCGGGGCGACGGCCGGCGGCGGGCGTAGCCCGCACGGTGGGTGCCGAGGGCGGCGGCGGGCGCGGCCCGCACCCCAGGGCCTGGCCCGGGCGGGGGCCCCGGGGCCCGCCCGGGGAGGTCGTGCGGCGCGGGGCCCGGTCGCGGGTGGGGGTTAGTTGGGGGTGGGGGTGCGGTGGCGGCCGGCTGCGGCGGCGGCGAGGCGGCCGAGGGCTTCGGGCTTGGCGCAGGGGTGGGCACCGAGCGCGGCCTGACGGGCGACGATGGCGCGCTCGGTGCGCATGAGGCGCCAGCCGCGGCGGATGAGGAAGGGCACGGACTTGCGGCCCTCGCGGAGGTCGCGGGCGAGGCGGCGGCGGAAGGTCGTCGAGGGCCGGCCGCGCAGGCAGATCGCGTCGGCGAGGACGTCCAGTTCGCGGCAGCGGGCGACGATCTCGGCCGCGAAGATGCCCTCGGCGACGAAGAGCGGGGTCCGTGCGATGTCGAGCCGCTCGCGGTCGACGCGGGAGCTGGTGGCGATGTCGTACACGGGCACGTCGGTCCGTCCCGTGCGGCACAGTTCGACGATGGCGGCGACGGCCGTGTCCGCGTCCCAGGACAGCGGGGAGTCCCAGTCGATGTCCGTGCTGCCGTCGACGAGCGGGAGCGTGGGGTCGTCGGCTTCCTTGTAGAAGTCGTCGAGGCGCAGGACCGGGAGGCCGGTGACGGCGGCGAGGGACGACTTGCCGGAGCCGGAGGGGCCCGTGAGCAGGACGACACGGGTCGGGATCGGTTGGGAACTCACGGGACACCAGTGTGAAGCATTCCCCCGTGCAGGGGACCCCCGAGGAAGGCCGTTGGTATCGAGCATCACACCTCGACTACTGTCGGTGGCCGCCCGGTCACCCGTTGGAAGGATCATGATGGCGCGTCACGCAGAACCCCGGACCCCTCGTCGCAGTGCCCTGCTGAAGGCCGGTCTCACCGTCACGGCGGCGGGTGCCGCGCTGGTCGGCGGGGGCGCCGCGGCCCAGGCGGCGGCTCCGGTGCCGCTGCCCGTCGACTCGCTGACGAGGACGGACGCGGCGGCGGCCGGGTCGGGTGCGCTGAGCGGGGTCACCCAAGGGCTGGGGCCGCTCACCCGGCTCCAGCTCGACCCGCTGGCCAACACGGGGGTGGATCCGCTCGACAACGGGCTCGGCACCCAGGTCGCCGACTTCAAGCCGGTCGGTACGAACCTGGTCACCGACCACGTCACGAAGGGCGGGGCCGTGGCCGACCTGCCGGTGGTCGGTCCGCTGACGCAGGGGCTGCTTCCGTAGCGCGGTTCCGTGTCGTGGCGGGGTCCCGTCCCGGTCCCCTGGCGGGGTTCCGCTCCGCGGCGGTGGTCGACTCCGGGGCAGTGGCCGGCTCCGTAACGGGGGCCGGTCCCGTAGAGGGGCTCGGTGCCCCGGCGGGTTCCGGTGCCCCGGCGGGTTCCGGTGTCCCGGCGGGTTCCGGTCCTGTGGTGGGGCCCGAACCTCCGGCCGCTTCCGGTTCCGTCGTCGCGCGTAGGGGGTCCTCCTGTACGAGCCAGGCGACGGCGAAGGACAGGGCGGCGAGGGCGGTGGTGCCGAGGAGCACGCCGTGCAGGCCGTTGGTGACGGCGGTGCGGAGGGCTTCGCGGGCCGGCTCGGGGAGGTGTGCGGCCTGGGTGGGGGTGAGGCGGGTGTCGGTGCCGGCGAGGCGGGCGGAGAAGACCGCGCCGAGGGCGGCGACGCCGAGGGAGCCGCCGAGGGTGCGGAGGAGGGTGACGGTGCCGCTCGCCGCGCCCATGTCGCGGGGTTCGGCGCCGTAGAGCGTGATGAGCATGGTGGATTGCATGAGCAGGCCCATGCCGGCGCCGAGGACCACGGGGAGCGCGGAGGCGACGGCGACGGGGGTGTCCGTGTCGAGGAGGAGCAGGAGGAGCGCTCCTGCGGTCATGAGGGCGCCGCCGAGGATGGGGTGGAGCCGGTAGCGGCCGGTGCGGGCGATGAGGCGGCCGGAGGCGAGTTGGGCGCCGACCATGCCGAGCATGAGGGGCAGGAGGAGCAGGCCGCCGGCGGTGGAGGAGCGGCCGCGGGCGAATTGGAGGTACTGCGGCAGGTAGCTCATCGCGGCGAGCATGCCGGCGCCGACGAGGAGGCTCAGGAGTTGGGCGAGGGCGAAGTTCCGGTTGCGGAAGAGGCGGGGCGGGACGACGGGTTCCTCGGCGCGGTGCTCGACCCGGACGAGCCAGGCGAGGGAGGCGGCGGCGAGGGCGCCGAGGGCGAGGATCCGCGGTGAGGTCCAGGAGTGTCCGGTGCCGGCCCAGGTCGCGAGCAGGGTGAGGGAGAGGACGCCGGTGGTGAGGAGCAGGGCTCCGAGCCAGTCGACGCGGGCCCGGACGCGCGGGGTTCTGACGTGGAGGGCGAGCGCGACGATCAGCAGGGCGGCGAGGCCGAGGGGGACGTTGACGTAGAAGGCCCAGCGCCAGGACAGGTGGTCGGTGAGGGCGCCGCCGACGAGGGGCCCGCCGGCGAAGGCGACGGGCAGCATGGCGCCGGTGACGGCCTGGACCCTGGGGCCGTCCTCGGGGGAGACGAGGGTGCCGATGAGGGCGAAGGCGCCGACCATCAGGCCGCCGGCGCCGACGCCCTGGAGGGCGCGGAAGGCGATGAGCTGGTCCATGGTCTGGGCGAGTCCGGAGAGGACCGAGCCGGCGAGGAAGACGGCGACCGCCGCGAGGTAACTGCCCTTGCGTCCGCGGAGGTCGCCGATCTTGCCCCAGAGGGGGGTGGTGACGGCGGCGGTGAGGAGGTAGCCGGTGACGACCCACGACAGGCGGTCGAGGCCGCCGAGTTCGCCGACGATGGTGGGGAGCGCGGTGCCGACGATGGTGCCGTCGACGGCGCCGAGGACGACGCCGAGCATGAGTCCGGTGATCCCCAGGTAGGGGATGCGGGTGCGCGGGGTGTCGGTCATGGTCAGGCTCCGTAGGGGGTCTTGGCACGGCCTTCGCGCAGGACCTGGGCCCACCAGGCGAGTTGGTCGAGCATCGAGGCGGCGGCGCTGTCGGCGGCCGGGTCGACGGCCCGGCCGTCGGCGTCGAACTGCCCCCAGACGCCCTGGAGTCCGACGGCCTCGCGGATGGTGACGGCGTGCAGTTCGGCGAAGACGGCCCGCAGGTGTTCGACGGCGCGCAGGCCCGCGGAGAACCCGCCGTAGGCGACGAGGGCGACGGGCTTGGCGTGCCATTCGCGGTTGTGCCAGTCGATCGCGTTCTTCAGGGACGCGGGGTAGCTGTGGTTGTACTCGGGCGTCACGACGACGAAGGCGTCGGCGGCGGCGAGGCGCGGGGAGACGGCGGCGAGCAGGTCCCGGTCCTCCTCGCGGGCCGGGGCTTGGCCGAGCTGCGGGAAGACGGTGGGCAGCGGGGTCTCGGCGAGGTCGATCAGGTCGGTGGCCATGTCGGGGCGGGCGGCGGCGTGGGCGTCGATCCAGCGGGCGACGGTGGGGCCGAGGCGCCCGTCGCGGGTCGAGCCCTGGATGACGGCGATGCGGAGCGGAGTGCTCATGGTTCCCCCTGGAAGCGGTGATGTGTACGGCGTACGCCGACAGGTGTACAACGTACACGTCGGTGTGTACAACGTCCACAAGGCATACGCTGTACGCGACACAAGGAGGCCGGAGTGGCGAAGAAGGACGAGACGGACGCCGTCTCGCTGTGGGAGCGGCTGGAACGGCCCGCGACGGCACCCAGGGCGTCGCTCACCCCCGGCAGGATCGCCGACGCGGCGATCGCCATCGCGGACCGCGACGGCTTCGCCGCCGTCACCATGCGCAAGGTCGCCACCGAACTGGGCGTCGCCCCCATGGCCGCGTACCGGCACGTCGACGGCAAGGACGAGCTGTGGGCGCTCATGATCGACCGGGTCTCCGACGAGCTGGAGCCCCCCGGCGAGCCCTCCGGCTGGCGAGGGACGCTCCGCGCCTACGCCCTGCGGACCCGCGAGACGATGCTGCGCCACCCGTGGCTCGCCCACATGCCGGCGCCGCTCTTCGCGCTCACCCCGAACCGGATGGCGGCGGCCGAGCGCCAGCTCGCCTCGCTCGACGGCCTCGGGCTCGACGTCGACACGATGATGGCGGCGTTCCGCGCCGTCAACGCCTACGTCCACGGCGCCACGCAGTCGGAGGCCGCGCTGCGCCAGTACATGGCGGACCAGGGCTGGGAGAGCGGCGACGAGACCCGCCGCGGCCTCGCCCCGCAGATGTCCTACCTCATGGAGACCGGGCGCTACCCGACGTACCGGCGCTACACCCAGGGGGCCGCGCGCAAGGACGACGCGGCCTGGCAGTTCGAGACCGGCCTCGACTGCGTGCTCGACGGGGTGGCCGGGCTGGTGGAGCGCGGGCGGGCATGAGAACGGCCCCCGGGTGCGCACACCCGGGGGCCGTCATCGCGTGTCGGCTAGTACGAGGAGCCGCTCGCGCCCAGGCTGCCCGTGGGGTGCCAGACGGTCTTGGTCTCCAGGAAGGCGGTCATGCGGTCCGTGCCGGGGGACTCGGCGAAGTCCTCGGTACGGGGGCGCAGGACGCGCTTCAGGTTGTCGGCCGCGGCGATCTCCAGGTCCCGGGCCAGGTCGGCGCCGGCGCCCGTCAGGTCGATCGCGTTGACGTCCTGGTGGGCCGCGAGGTGCGGGCCCATCTCGGCGGCCTTGCCGGACAGGATGTTGACCACGCCGCCCGGGAGGTCGGAGGTGGCGAGCACCTCGCCCAGGGAGAGGGCGGGGAGCGGCGACTTCTCCGAGGCGATCACGACGGCCGTGTTGCCCGTCGCGATCACCGGGGCGATCACCGAGACCAGGCCCAGGAAGGACGAGTCCTGCGGGGCCACGACCGTGACGACACCGGTCGGCTCGGGCGAGGAGAGGTTGAAGTACGGGCCGGCGACCGGGTTGGCGCCGCCGACGACCTGGGCGATCTTGTCGGTCCAGCCCGCGTACCAGACCCAGCGGTCGATCGCCGCGTCGACGACCGCGGCCGCCTTCGACTTCGACAGGCCCTCCGCGTCCGCGACCTCGCGGACGAACTGCTCCCGGCGGCCCTCCAGCATCTCGGCGACGCGGTAGAGGACCTGGCCGCGGTTGTACGCGGTCGCGCCCGCCCAGCCGCCGAAGGCCTTGCGGGCGGCGACGACCGCGTCACGCGCGTCCTTGCGGGACGACAGCGGCACGTTCGCCAGCCACTTGCCCTTGGAGTCGGTCACCTCGTACACCCGGCCGCTCTCGGAGCGGGGGAACTTGCCCCCGACGTACAGCTTGTAGGTCTTGAAGACGCTCAGCCGCGTCGCCGACTCAGACATCGAGGTAGGCCTCCAGACCGTGACGGCCGCCCTCGCGGCCGAAGCCCGACTCCTTGTAGCCGCCGAAGGGCGAGGTCGGGTCGAACTTGTTGAACGTGTTGGCCCAGACGACACCCGCGCGGAGCTTGGAGGCGACCGCCAGGATGCGGGAGCCCTTCTCCGTCCAGATGCCGGCGGACAGGCCGTACTGGCTGTTGTTGGCCTTCGCGACGGCCTCGTCGGGCGTGCGGAAGGACAGCACCGACAGGACCGGGCCGAAGATCTCGTCGCGGGCGATCCGGTGCGCCTGCGTGACGTTCGTGAAGAGCGTCGGGGCGAACCAGTAGCCGGCCGACGGGATCTCGCAGGAGGCGGTCCAGCGCTCGGCGCCCTCCGCCTCGCCCTGGTCCACCAGCGAGGTGATGCGGGCCAGCTGCTCCGAGGAGTTGATGGCGCCGATGTCGGTGTTCTTGTCCAGCGGGTCGCCCAGGCGCAGGGTGTTCAGGCGGCGCTTGAGCGAGTCGAGCAGCTCGTCCTGGATCGACTCCTGGACGAGGAGGCGCGAGCCCGCGCAGCAGACCTGGCCCTGGTTGAAGAAGATGCCGTTGACGATGCCCTCGACGGCCTGGTCGATCGGGGCGTCGTCGAAGACGATGTTGGCGCCCTTGCCGCCCAGCTCCAGCGTCACCTTCTTGTCGGTGCCGGCGATGGAGCGCGCGATGGCCTTGCCGACGGCGGTCGAACCGGTGAAGGCGACCTTGTTCACGTCCGGGTGCTCGACCAGCGCGGCGCCCGTCTCCCCGTAACCGGGAAGGATGTTGACGACGCCCTTCGGCAGCCCGGCCTGGCGGCAGATGTCCGCGAAGAACAGGGCGGAGAGCGGGGTCGTCTCGGCCGGCTTCAGGACGACCGTGTTGCCGGTCGCGAGCGCGGGGGCGATCTTCCACGCCAGCATGAGCAGCGGGAAGTTCCACGGGATGACCTGGCCGGCCACGCCCAGCGGGCGCGGGTTCGCGCCGTAGCCGGCGTGGTCGAGCTTGTCGGCCCAGCCCGCGTAGTAGAAGAAGTGCGCGGCGACCAGGGGGAGGTCCGCGTCGCGGGTCTCCTTGATCGGCTTGCCGTTGTCCAGGGTCTCCAGGACGGCCAGCTCGCGGCTGCGCTCCTGGATGATCCGGGCGATCCTGAAGAGGTACTTGGCGCGCTCGGAGCCGGGCAGCGCGGACCACTTCTCGAACGCCTTGCGGGCCGCCTTCACCGCGCGGTCGACGTCCTCGGCGCCCGCCTGGGCGACCTCGGCGAGGACTTCCTCGGTGGACGGGGAGACGGTCTTGAAGACCTTGCCGTCGGCCGCTTCCACGAACTCGCCGTCGATGAACAGGCCGTACGAGGGGGCGATGTCGACGACGGACCGGGACTCGGGCGCCGGTGCGTACTCGAATGCAGATGCCATGTTGATCAGTCCACCGTCACGTAATCGGGGCCGGAGTAACGGCCGGTCGCCAGCTTCTGGCGCTGCATCAGCAGGTCGTTGAGCAGGCTGGAAGCGCCGAAGCGGAACCAGTGGTTGTCCAGCCAGTCCTCGCCCACGGTCTCGTTGACGAGCACCAGGAACTTGATCGCTTCCTTGGTGTTGCGGATGCCGCCGGCCGGCTTCACGCCGATCTGCACGCCGGTCTGGGCGCGGAAGTCGCGCACGGCCTCCAGCATGAGGAGGGTGTTGGCGGGGGTGGCGTTGACCGCGACCTTGCCGGTCGAGGTCTTGATGAAGTCCGCGCCGGCCATCATGCCGAGCCAGGAGGCGCGACGGATGTTGTCGTACGTGGACAGCTCGCCGGTCTCGAAGATCACCTTGAGGCGGGCGCGGTCGCCGCACTCCGCCTTGATCGCGGCGATCTGCTCGTAGACCTTCAGGTAGTGGCCGGCGAGGAAGGCGCCACGGTCGATGACCATGTCGATCTCGTCGGCGCCGGCGGCGATGGCGTCGGCCGTGTCCGCGAGCTTCACGGGAAGCGCGGCGCGCCCGGCCGGGAACGCGGTGGCGACCGAGGCGACCTTGACGCCGGTGCCCGCGACGGCGGCCTTGGCGGTGGCCACCATGTCGGGGTAGACGCAGACGGCGGCGGTCGTCGGGGTCGTACGGTCGGTCGGATCGGGGTTGACGGCCTTGGCGGCGAGCGCCCGGACCTTGCCCGGGGTGTCCGCGCCTTCGAGTGTCGTCAGGTCGATCATGGAAATGGCCAGGTCGATGGCGTACGCCTTGGCCGTGGTCTTGATCGAGCGGGTGCCGAGGGACGCGGCGCGCGCCTCCAGGCCGACGGCGTCGACGCCGGGCAGCCCGTGGAGGAAGCGGCGCAGCGCACTGTCGGACGCGGTCACGTCGGCGAATGCGGATGCTGCGGATGCAGTGGTGGGCATGGTCACCAGTCGAGCATATCTACGCGCGTAGCGACCTGTACAGGGGGACCGCTTCGAGGAGCGCGAGGTCACACGGGGTCCCACGGCGTGGTGGATCATGCCCCACGGCGCAGTGACTCCTGTCACACGGCCGTGACATGGAGCGGACGGCTCCCACATACAAGATCAATAGATTCTTATCAGCAGCCAGCCGGACCTCACCGGAAACAGTCGGACCGAGAAAAAGCGGCATGCGACTCACGCCAACCACCTACCTGAATCACAGGAGTCGTTATGCGCACCGCCCTTCGCACCGCCATCGCCACCGCCCTCGTCGCGGGCGTCGCGATCACCCCGGCCCTCACCGCGGGTGCCGCCTTCGCCGCCGACGGCCCGTCCGCCGCGAAGCCGGCCTCGGCCCCGACCGCTTCCGCCCCGGCTGCCTCCACCACCACGCCCGCCCGCACCGGCGCCGGCTGGATCGAGAACTGGAAGGCCAAGCCGGGCGAGACCTTCGTCCGCGACCAGGTCCTGGTCACCGGCTCCATCGCCAAGATCGTCAAGGTCGGCCCGCAGCACCACCGCGCCTACCTGTACAAGCAGGGCCAGATCGTCGGCACCATCGACGCCGACGGCATCGCCGCCGCCGGCCAGGACAACGGCGAGTTCTTCGTCCTCAACGCGGACGGCACCACCCACAACTGGGTCGGCAACAGCGTCATCGGCAAGCCCGGCCTCTACCGCCTCGCCGACGGCACCGTCCTGGAGCTCGCGAAGAAGGACGGCCGCTACGGCCTCCAGCTGGTCGAGAACGGCAAGGGCGGCGGCTTCAAGTACCTCACCGGCCACCGCTCCGTCCTCACCTTCGGCAAGGCCGTCGTCGTCCTGGAGCAGGGCGGCTCGTTCGCCGCCTACCTCCCCGGCTCGGCCAAGCAGGGAGCCCCGCAGCCCGTCGAGGCGGCCGGCTACGTCCGCACCGAGAAGCTCCCGAACGGCGCCCAGGCCAAGATCTTCAAGGTCGGAGACTCCCACCACCGCGCCGAGCTCTACAAGCAGGGCCAGCGCGTCGGCACGGTCGACGCCGACCACCGCTCGGAGGCCGGCAACGACAACGGCACCTTCTTCGTCCTCCACGCGGACGGCACCACCGAGAGCTGGTTCGGCAACTACCTCCCGGGCGCCAAGCCCGGCGTGTACAAGCTCGTCGACGGCACCACGCTGGAGATCACCAAGAAGAACGGCCGCTACGGCATCCAGCAGCTGCGCTGGGGCACCCACGGCACCGGCTTCACCTACCTGACCGGTCCCCGCGGCGTCTTCGGCTTCAACAACGCCACCGTCGTCCTGGAGTACGACGGCGGGTTCGCCGCCTACGTCCACGGCTCGGCCAAGCAGGCCGCCCCGAAGCCGGTCACCAAGGACGACGCCTGCACCGTCGTCACCACCGTCGGCGTCGGCGCGGGCACCGGAGCCGAGCTGACCATGAGCCCGAACGGCCCGACCGCCACCTTCCACGACGCCGGCGACGACAAGCAGGTCTTCGGCAAGCTCGACCGCAACCACCCCTCGCTGCCGAAGAACGCCGGCGTCATCGCCCGGATCGACAACCCGTTCAGCGCCACGCCGACGCTCTACACCAAGTTCGAGGGCGGCTCCGCCAAGGGCAGCACGCACGCCTTCCCGAAGATGCCCAAGGGCTGCAAGCTCAACCCGGTCAAGGGCGCCACCTCGAACGGCAGCACGGGCACCACCGGCAACACCGGCGTCACCGCCAACAATGCCGGCCAGACCACCGTCATCCCGAAGGGCGGCGTCGCCGCGGGTGCCGAGCTCGGCACCCAGGACGACTCCACCGCGCTCATCGCCGCCGGCGCGGGCGCGGCCTCCCTCGCCGCCGCGGGCCTCGGCTTCGTCGTCCTGCGCCGCCGCGCCGCCTCCCGCGCCTGACCCGCCGAGCCGCGATCCGGCGGGGCCCGACACCCCGCCGGACCACCCGGCCCGTCACGACCCCGGCAGCAGGCTCGACGGCCGCTTCCGGATCGCCCGGTCCCGCCCGTCGCGGGGCCACCGTCCACCGCTCCTCGACCCTGACCCGAGCAAGGAGCACCCACCCCCGACCGGTCGCCGCGCCCCACGCGGCGGCCGGTCGCACCGCGTCCGGAGCCGTCCTGTGAACCGCCGCCCCGCCCGTACCCGTACCGCCTCCGTCGTCCTCGTCGCCGCGCTCGCCGCCCTCGTCGGCTGCTCGTCCGGGGGCGGGGACGGCGCGACGCCGCCCGCGCACGTCGTCGAGGCGAGCGAGAGCGCGCCGCCCGCGAGCGCCGCGCCCGTCGGCCCGCTGGGCCGCTCGCTGCCCGTCCGGGTGCGGGTGCCCGCCGCCGGGGTCGACACCGGCAGCGGCGGGTCCGTCCTCGGCCTGGGGCTGAACGCGGACGGCTCCGTCGAGGTGCCGTCGGAGGCGGAGGCGGACCGCATCGGCTGGTACGAGAAGGGCGTGACGCCGGGAGAGACCGGCCCCGCCGTGCTCATCGGCCACTTCGACACGGCCCGCGGGCCCGCCGTCCTGAAGAACGTCTCGCGGGTCAGGGTCGGCGACGAGATCACCGTGACCCGCGCCGACGGGAAGACGGCGGTGTTCCGGGTCACGGAACTGGAGCAGGTCGACAAGGACGCCTTCCCGACCGCCAAGGTCTACGGGAACACCACGCGCCCCGAGCTGCGGATCGTCACCTGCGGTGGGGAGCTGGTCGACGGCCACCGCCCCGACAACATCATTCTGTACGCGGAGCTGGTGGCCACGCGGGCCGCCTGAGCCTCCACCGGCCCGCTGAGGCACAATCGGCGGCATGACGACCCCCGAGCCGACCCCCGAGCCGAGTCACGAGCCCAGCCGCGAGTCGACCCCCGGACAGCCGGCCGCCGGACAGCCGGCCGCCGACCGTGTCTTCCGTTCGCCCCTCGGGATCGCGAGCGGGGTGTTCCTGCTGCTCCTCGCGGGCCTGTTCGGCATCGACGCGGCGATCCGCGGCGACGGGAACACCCCGTGGGTCGCGCTCGCGGGCGTCCTCCTCGCCGCCCCGCTGATCGTCGCCTTCACGATCCGGCCCGCGGTGTACGCCAACGAGGACCGGCTCCGGATCCGCAACCCGTTCCGGTCGATCACCCTGCCCTGGGCCTCCGTCGCCGACGTCCGCGCCGGCTACTCCAGCGAGGTCTTCACCCAGGAGGGCGCCAAGTACCAGCTGTGGGCCATCCCCGTCTCGCTGCGCCAGCGGAAGCGGGCCGCCCGCCGCGCCGCCCGCGCCTCCCAGGACGATCCGCACGGCCGCACCTCCGTCTCCGCCGACGTGAACGACGCCGCCTCGCGGATCGCCCCCGGCGACAAGACCGTCTCCGAGCTGCGCGAACTCGCCGAGACCCGCGCCACCAGCCCGGGCGCGCAGGGCGAACCGCACGTGCGCTGGGCGTACGAGATCCTGGGCCCCGCCGTCGCCGGGCTGCTGCTCCTCGTGATCCTGCTCGCGATCGGCTGACCGGGAGGACGAGCCCCGGCGGACCTGCCGCGCGGACCCGCCGGACGGGCGACGCCGAGCGGACGCGCCGCACGGACGGCGCCGTAGGGACACACATGCCGGAGGGCCGGTACGGAATCGCTTCCGTACCGGCCCTCCGACGTGTCCGGCGTGTCCGGCGTGTCCGCCGTGCCGTCCGGCCTACAGCCCCGCGGCGGCGGACAGGTCCCGCTTGATCGCGGCGAGCACCCGGTCGCCCGTGGCGCGGGCCGTCGCCAGCTCGCTGCCGTCGCCGACGGGGACGACGACCTCCAGGTAGCACTTCAGCTTGGGCTCGGTGCCGCTCGGGCGGACGATGACCCGGGCCTTGTAGTCGCCCTCCAGGTGGTAGCGCAGGCCGTCCGTGGGCGGGAGCGACTCCGTGCCCTTCGTCAGGTCCTCGGCCGAGACGACCGTGAGGCCGGCCAGCGAGACCGGCGGCCGCTCGCGCAGCGCGGCCATGGCGTTCGCGATGACGCCCAGGTCCTCGACCCGCACCGACAGCTGGTCGGTGGCGTGCAGCCCGTGCGCCACGGCCAGGTCGTCGAGGAGGTCGGTGAGCGTCCGGCCCTGCTCCTTGAGCACCGAGGCCAGCTCGGTGACGAGCAGCGCGGCCGTGATGCCGTCCTTGTCGCGGACGCCCTCGGGGTCGACGCAGTAGCCGAGCGCCTCCTCGTAGCCGTACCGCAGTCCCTCGACGCGGGCGATCCACTTGAAGCCGGTCAGCGTCTCCTCGTAGCCGACGCCCGCGGCCTGCGCGATCCGGCCGAGCAGCGACGACGACACGATCGACTCGGCGAACACGCCGGTGGCGCCCTTGTGCACCAGGTGCGCGGCGAGCAGCGCGCCCACCTCGTCGCCGCGCAGCATCCGCCAGCCGCCCTCGACGGACGCGTCCGGCACGGCGACCGCGCAGCGGTCCGCGTCCGGGTCGTTGGCGATGACGATGTCGGGGTCCACGGCCCGGGCCGCCTCGAAGGCGAGGTCCATGGCACCCGGCTCCTCCGGGTTCGGGAAGGCGACCGTCGGGAACGCCGGGTCGGGATCGGCCTGCGCGGCGACGAGCGCGGGCGGCGGGAAGCCGGCGCGGGCGAAGGCGGCCGTCAGGACGTCCTTGCCGACGCCGTGCATGGCCGTGTAGACGGTCCGGGCGGTCCGGGGGGAGCCGGCGGTCAGCACGGCGTCCGTGCGCTCCAGGTAGGCGTCCAGGACCTCGTCGCCGAGGGTCTCCCAGCCGGACTCCGGACGGGGCACGTCCGCGAGCGAGCGCACCGCGGCGATCTCGGCGGCGATCTCCGCGTCGGCGGGCGGCACGATCTGCGAGCCGTCGCCCAGGTAGACCTTGTAGCCGTTGTCCCGCGGCGGGTTGTGGCTCGCCGTCACCTCCACGCCCGCGACGGCACCCAGGTGCCTTATGGCGTAGGCCAGGACGGGCGTCGGCAGCGGCCGCGGGAGGACCGCCGCGCGCAGCCCCGCGCCGGTCATCACGGCGGCGGTGTCACGGGCGAAGTCGGCCGACTTGTAGCGGGCGTCGTAGCCGATGACCACGAGGCCGCCCCGCTCGCCCTTCGCGTTCAGGTACGCGGCGAGGCCCGCCGCGGCGCGGATGACGACCGAGCGGTTCATCCGCATCGGCCCGGCGCCGAGCTCACCGCGGAGTCCGGCCGTGCCGAACTGCAGCGTGCCGCCGAAGCGGTCGGCGAGCTCGTCGGTGGCGTTGCGGGCGAGGAGCGCGGCGAGTTCCTCGCGGGTCTCCTGGTCGGGGTCCTCGGCGAGCCACGCCTGGGCCCGGGCGAGGAGGTCGTCCTGCGTCACGGTGTGCCTTTCGGGAGGTGCGGGCGGGTGGAGCGGTGGGCGGGTGCGGGCCGGTGGGGCGTGCGGGTGCGCGCCGCTGCGCGGAGCCTTCCCCCACCCCGCCCCTTCCCGAAACCGGGGGCGGGCCCCCGGCCCCCGTACGGCCTGCGGCCGCGGCCCCGAACGCCGGGCGGGCCGGATTTCCGGGCCCGTGCGGGGCGGCGGGGGACGGGACCCCGGCGGCCCGGAGGCCGCCGCGGCGCCCCGCAGCCCGTCCGGCCCCCAGGGGCCGGTCGGTGCGAGGGGCGCACGGGGAACTCAGATCCGGTCGAGGACCCGCGTCAGGAGTTCACCCATCCGCGCCGCGGAGTCGCGCCCCGCCTGGAGGACCTCCTCGTGGTTGAGGGGCTCGCCCGAGAGCCCCGCCGCGAGGTTGGTGACGAGGGAGATGCCGAGGACCTCGGCGCCGGCCTCGCGGGCGGCGATGGCCTCGAGGACGGTGGACATGCCGACGAGGTCGCCGCCCATGACGCGGACCATGTTGATCTCGGCCGGGGTCTCGTAGTGGGGGCCGGGGAACTGGACGTACACGCCCTCTTCCAGGGTCTCGTCGATCTCCTTGCACAGGGCGCGCAGGCGCGGCGAGTACAGGTCGGTGAGGTCGACGAAGTTGGCGCCCACGATGGGGGAGGCGGCCGTGAGGTTGAGGTGGTCGCTGATGAGGACCGGCTGGCCGGGGCGCATGCCCTCGCGGAGGCCGCCGCAGCCGTTGGTGAGGATGATGGTCTTGCAGCCGGCGGCGACGGCGGTGCGGACGCCGTGGGCGACGGAGGCGACGCCGCGGCCCTCGTAGAAGTGGGTGCGGCCGAGGAAGACCAGCGCGCGCTTGTCGCCGATCTTGTACGAGCGGATCTTGCCGCCGTGTCCCTCGACTGCGGGCGGCGGGAAGCCGGGGAGTTCGGTGACCGGGAACTCGGCCTCGGGGGCTCCGAGCGCGTCGACGGCGGGTGCCCAGCCGGAGCCCATGACCAGGGCGACGTCGTGGTTCTCGACTCCGGTCAGCTCGCGAAGACGTGCGGCAGCGGCCTCGGCGGCCTCGTACGGGGTGGCAGTTGCGTTCACTGACTCTCTCGCCTCGGGGAGGGGAGTCCGAGGGGGGCCCCGGACGGATTTGGTACGCGAAGAAGCGTAGCCGGAGAATGCCTACGCGCGTAGATGACGATGCTGACGGACATGCGATCGTTGTCTTGTCGTTTCCGACGAACGAGCGGTTCCGGTCTCCCGGACGGATCAACAGGGACGCTTGCGCAACTCCATCACGTAGTCGTGCGGCGCGCCCGCCGACTCGGCCGCGTCCGCGACCTCGCCCAGGTACCGGGCGGAGGGCAGCCCGCCCTCGTAGGCGTTGAGCACGTACACCCAGGCCGGCTCCTCGCCGTCGAGCGTGTGCACCCGCACCCGCATCCGCCGGTAGATGTCGAGGCCCACGCCCTCCCAGCGGTCCATGGAGTCCTCGTCCATCGGCGCGATGTCGTACAGCGCCACGAACACCTGGGAGCGCGGGGCCTCCACGATGGTGGCGAGCGCGCCCTCCCAGCCCATCTGCTCACCGCCGAAGGTCAGCCGCCAGCCGTTCAGCCAGCCGGTGCCGCGCAGCGGGGAGTGCGGTGCGCGGCGGCTCATCAGCCGCGCGTCGAGGTTGCCGGCGAAAGCGGCGTAGAGCGACATGGGACCGAGGGTACGGGAGGGGGTGGGGTGTCCGGCGAACTCCGAGGTGGCGGAGGCGCGGAGGGCGCGCGACACCCCCTACGGTGCCCCGACGTGAGGCAGCGCCGGGCGTGCGGGAGAATGGGGTACGCACTTGAAGCGTGCGGGACAATGGCGTACGCACTGCACCCCAGCGGGGGGACCCCCCGGCAGAACGAGAGCGCGAGGCGTAGATCCCAGTGACCCGGATCGTGATCATCGGCGGCGGACCCGGCGGATACGAGGCGGCCCTGGTGGGCGCCCAACTCGGCGCGGAGGTGACCGTCGTCGACTGCGACGGCCTCGGCGGCGCGTCCGTCCTGACCGACTGCGTCCCCTCCAAGACCCTGATCGCCACCGCCGAGGTGATGACCACCTTCGACTCCTCGTACGAGGAGCTGGGCATCATCGTCGCGGACGACACCCCGCACGTGGAGCAGGCCGCCCGCGTCGTGGGCGTGGACCTCGGCAAGGTCAACCGACGGGTGAAGCGCCTCGCGCTGGCCCAGTCGCACGACATCACCGCCTCCGTCACCCGGGCCGGCGCCCGGGTGCTGCGCGGGCGCGGCCGGCTCTCCGGCCGGCAGGCCGTGGACGGCTCCCGCCAGGTGATCGTCACCGCGGCCGACGGCACGGAGGAGACGCTGACCGCGGACGCCGTGCTGATCGCGACCGGTGCCCACCCGCGCGAGGTGCCCGACGCCAAGCCGGACGGCGAGCGCATCCTGAACTGGACGCAGGTCTACGACCTGAAGGAGCTCCCGGAGGAGCTCATCGTGGTCGGCTCCGGCGTCACCGGAGCCGAGTTCGCCGGCGCCTACCAGGCGCTCGGCTCCCGGGTCACCCTCGTCTCCTCCCGCGACCGGGTGCTGCCGGGCGAGGACCCGGACGCGGCGGCCGTCCTGGAGGACGTGTTCCGGCGCCGCGGCATGAACGTCATGGCCCGCTCCCGCGCCGAGTCCGCGAAGCGGGTCGGCGACCGGGTCGAGGTCACCCTGGCGGACGGCCGGGTCATCTCCGGCACGCACTGCCTGATGGCGGTCGGCGCGATCCCGAACTCGGCCGGAATGGGTCTGGAGGAGGCCGGGATCAAGCTGAAGGACTCCGGTCACATCTGGACCGACCGGGTCTCCCGCACCAGCGCCCCCGGCGTGTACGCGGCCGGCGACGTCACCGGCGTGTTCGCGCTGGCCTCGGTCGCCGCCATGCAGGGCCGCATCGCGATGTACCACTTCCTCGGCGACGCGGTGGCCCCGCTCAACCTGAAGACGGTCTCGTCGAACGTCTTCACCGACCCCGAGATCGCCACCGTCGGCTACACCCAGGCCGACGTGGACGCGGGCAAGATCGACGCCAAGGTCGTCAAGCTGCCGCTGCTGCGCAACCCGCGTGCCAAGATGCAGGGCATCCGGGACGGCTTCGTCAAGATCTTCTGCCGCCCGGGCACCGGCATCGTGGTCGGCGGCTGCGTCGTCGCCCCGAAGGCGAGCGAGCTGATCCACCCGATCTCGATCGCGGTCGACAACAATCTGACGGTCGAACAGATCGCAAATGCTTTCACCGTGTACCCCTCCCTGTCGGGCTCGATCGCGGAAGTGGCACGGCAGTTGCACACCCGAAAGTCGGCGGGCGAGGCGTAGCACGCCCGTCCGGCGCCGCTCCCGCCTGCGGGAACGGTTCGCCGACTCGGACAACCCCCGGCAAGGCGGGGCATAGATCAACCAACGGCGGGGTCTCCCATACCACTTGGAGGCCCCGCCTGTGCGCATCTTCTGCAAATCGGCGCATAGTGCTGAAAAGTATCGGCCGGTCACGTTACTGTCAGTTTCGTGTTCGCTGCAGAACGTCGCCAGTTGATCCTCGAAATGGTGCGAGCCAATGGGGCCGTGTCGCTCCGCGAGCTCGCCCGCGTCGTCCAGACCTCGGAAGTGACCGTACGGAGAGACGTACGGGCACTCGAGGCAGAAGGACTCCTCGACCGCCGCCACGGCGGTGCGGTGTTGCCGGGCGGATTCACGCGAGAATCCGGCTTCCCGCAGAAATCCCATCTCGCGACCGCGGAGAAGACGGCCATCGCCGACGTCGCCGCGAGCCTCGTCGAAGAAGGCGAGGCCATCGTCGTCGGCGCCGGGACGACCACGCAGGAGCTGGCCCGCCGGCTCGCCCGCGTGCCCGGTCTGACCGTGGTCACCAACTCCCTGCTCGTCGCCCAGGCCCTCGCCCACGCCAACCGGGTCGAGGTCGTCATGACCGGTGGCACCCTGCGCGGCTCCAACTACGCGCTGGTGGGCAGCGGGGCCGAGCAGTCCCTCCAGGGGCTGCGGGTCTCCCGGGCCTTCCTCTCCGGAAGCGGGCTCACCGCCGAGCGCGGCCTGTCCACGTCCAACATGCTCTCCGCGAGCGTGGACCGGGCGCTGGTGCAGGCGGCGGCGGAGGTCGTGGTCCTCGCCGACCACACCAAGCTCGGCTCCGACACCATGTTCCAGACGGTGCCGACGGACGTCATCACCCGCCTCGTCACCGACGAGCCCCCGGCCCATGACGACCGCGCCGCCACCGAGCTCCAGGCCCTCGCCGACCAAGGCGTGCAGATCGCCGTCGCCGGCACGGGCCAGAGCGCGGCCGGCGGTGACCAGCACCCCCCGGGCGCCCGGCCCCGACGTGACATGCCGCTCCCCGTCCAGCGGGGCCGGATGGCGGCCGGTCAGTACCGTGGTCCTGGTGGCGGCATGGCCGCGGAGACGATGGAGCGCACCGCGCGCGTCGCGGACATGCGCCGCCGCTGAGGCCCCGAGGGACCCTCCCCCAGGGGTCCCACGCCACCGAGGCGGACTCAGCCCTTGAGGCCCCGGAGCGTCAGTGCGAGCAGGCGGTCCGCGAGGAGGGTGTCCTCCGGGCACTGCTCTGACGCCAGCGCGATCGCGTTGGTCAGCTGCATCAGGTCGCCGATCGACACGTCGGCGCGCACCTGCCCCGCCTCCTGGGCGCGCCCGAGCAGCCCCTCGCCCGCCGCGCGCAGTGGATCGCTGCACCGGGCGAGCGCGGAACTCCGGTCGTACGAGGCGGACATCAGCGCGTGCGCGAGCCCCCGGTACTCGACCGCGTGGGTGATCAGCGCCCGCAGCCACTCGACGAGCGCCCGGCACGGCGCGTCCGCCTCCGCCAGTTCCCGCGAGCGGTCGAGCAGTTCCGCCAGGGCTTCCTGGAAGACCGAGTTGAGGAGTTCGGCCCGGGTGGGGAAGTGGCGGTAGAGGGTGCCGATCCCGACGCCCGCGCGCCGCGCGATCTCCTCCAGGGGCGCGTCGGTGCCCTGTTCGGCGAAGGCGGTCCGGGCTTCGGTGAGCAGCCGCTCGTGGTTGCGGCGCGCGTCGGCTCGCACGGTTGATGACCCTCTCCTGGTCCGGCCCGATGCACGGGTCGCAGCGTGCACGAAGGGCCCGCAGGCTGCTGCCTGCGGGCCCTCCGTACCGTACTGGGTGCGACGGGTCAGTCCTTGATGTCGCAGATGGAGGCGCCGGAGGTGACGGACGCGCCGACCTCGGCGTTCAGGCCCTTGACGGTGCCGGAGCGGTGCGCGTTCAGCGGCTGCTCCATCTTCATGGCCTCCAGGACGACGATGAGGTCGCCCTCCTTGACCTCCTGGCCCTCCTCGACCGCGACCTTGACGATCGTGCCCTGCATCGGGGAGGCGAGGGTGTCGCCGGAGGCGGTCGGGCCGGACTTCTTGGCCGCGCGCCGCTTCGGCTTGGCACCCGCCGCGAGGCCCGTGCGGGCCAGCGTCATGCCGAGCGAGGACGGCAGGGAGACCTCGAGGCGCTTGCCGCCGACCTCGACGACGATCGTCTCGCGGTTGCCCTCGTCCTCGTCCGCCTCGCCGGCGGCGGGGGCGAACGGCTTGATCTCGTTGACGAACTCGGTCTCGATCCACCGGGTGTGGACGCGGAACGGGTCCGCGGTGAACGCCGGGTCGACGACGACGGCCTGGTGGAACGGGATCGCCGTCGCCATGCCCTCGACCTTGAACTCCGCCAGGGCGCGGGCGGCGCGCTGGAGCGCCTGCTCGCGGGTCGCGCCGGTGACGATCAGCTTGGCGAGGAGCGAGTCCCACGCCGGGCCGATGACCGAGCCCGACTCGACACCGGCGTCCAGGCGGACACCGGGGCCCGTGGGGGCGTTGAAGACGGTGACGGTGCCGGGGGCGGGCAGGAAGCCGCGGCCCGGGTCCTCGCCGTTGATGCGGAACTCGAAGGAGTGACCGCGCACGGCGGGGTCGCCGTAACCGAGCTCCTCGCCGTCGGCGATGCGGAACATCTCGCGGACCAGGTCGATGCCGGTGACCTCTTCGGTGACCGGGTGCTCGACCTGGAGGCGGGTGTTGACCTCGAGGAAGGAGATCGTGCCGTCCGTGCCGACGAGGAACTCGACCGTGCCGGCGCCGACGTAGCCGGCCTCCTTCAGGATCGCCTTCGACGCCGCGTACAGCTGCGCGTTCTGCTCGGCCGTCAGGAACGGCGCGGGCGCCTCCTCGACCAGCTTCTGGTGGCGGCGCTGGAGCGAGCAGTCACGGGTGGAGACGACGACCACGTTGCCGTGGGAGTCGGCCAGGCACTGGGTCTCGACGTGCCGCGGCTTGTCGAGGTAGCGCTCGACGAAGCACTCGCCGCGGCCGAAGGCGGCGACGGCCTCGCGGACGGCGGAGTCGTAGAGCTCCGGGACCTCTTCGAGGGTGCGGGCGACCTTCAGGCCGCGACCGCCGCCACCGAAGGCGGCCTTGATCGCGATCGGCAGGCCGTGCTGCTCGGCGAACGCGACGACCTCGTCGGCGCCCGACACGGGGTCGGGGGTGCCGGCCACGAGCGGCGCGCCGGCGCGCTGCGCGATGTGACGCGCGGCCACCTTGTCGCCCAGGTCGCGGATGGCGTGCGGCGGCGGGCCGATCCAGATCAGACCGGCGTCCAGGACGGCCTGCGCGAACTCGGCGTTCTCGGAGAGGAAGCCGTAACCCGGGTGGACGGCGTCCGCCCCGGAGTCCTGCGCGGCCTGCAACACCTTGGCCATGTCCAGGTAACTGGTCGCCGGAGTGTCACCGCCCAGAGCGAACGCCTCGTCGGCCGCCCGGACGTGCAGAGCGTCCCGGTCCGGCTCGGCGTACACGGCCACGCTGCCGATACCCGCGTCCCGGCACGCCCGGGCCACACGGACAGCGATTTCGCCACGGTTGGCGATGAGCACCTTGCGCACGATGGCTCCCTCCTTGAAACAAGCTGAGTTTAGGGACTGCCGACACGGCCTTTCGACCCGTCCCCAGTGGTGAGCTTGCCCACACGGAGCGTGACCCCGGGCCTGCTCGGGTCGTGATTTCCCTTGTCGCACCACGGTACGCAGGGTTCCTTTACGGCACAGTAGATCCGAGGTGTGGCGCAGGTCTCTGTTCAACCGACCAGTCGCCATTCGGGTTTCTTTGTGGAGTCCCTACGAATGGCTCAACGATTCTTTGCGGGTGCGTCCACCGCCACCCGTCGTGCGCGAACTCTTGTCCAGGGGTTTACCGGCCAGTAGCCTTCGCGCTGTCGATCGTACTGTCGGTAACAGGCGAATCCAGGGGGTGGCCGAGGTGGCCCGCAGACCGATAGCCCTCGTGACGGCGGCGGTGCTCCTCCTCGAAGCACCCGGCATCGTCGCGATCAACGCCGTGATGGCACGGTTCGTCGAGGTGCAGGCGATGTCGCTCGACGGCATGGACCCCGACGCGATGGTCGCCGGCACCTGGGCGCTCGGCATCGGCTCCGGCGCCGCCCTCGTCCTCTGCGGCCTCGTCGCCCTCGTCGCGGGCGTCCGCGACCGCGCGCCGGGCCGCTTCGGCCGCGCGCTCCTCATCGGCTGCGCGGTCGTGCACGGCCTCCTCGGCGCGGTCGCGGTCGGCCTCCTCGGCTGGAAGGCCTTCGCCTTCCTGATGCTCGTCCTCGGCCTGCTCGTCCTCACCCTGGTGGCGTACGGCAAGGAGGCCCCGGCCGAGGAGACCCCGGCCCAGGAGCCGGCCGCCGCCTGAGCGCCGGCCGCCCCGGTCCCGCTCGCCCGGGTCCCCGTACGGCGGTTCAGGCCCAGAGGTCGGTGATCTCGACGTCCAGCTTCTTGAGCAGCCTGCGCAGCAGCGGCAGCGACAGGCCGATCACGTTGCCCGGGTCGCCGTCGATGCCGTCGATGAACGGCGCCGAGCGGCCGTCCAGGGTGAACGCGCCCGCCACGTGCAGCGGTTCGCCGCTCGCCACGTACGCCGCGATCTCCGCGTCCGTCGGTTCGCCGAAGCGCACGACGGTGGAGGCGGTCGCCGACTCGTACCGCTTGGCGGCCGTGTCGTACACGCAGTGACCGGTCTGGAGGATGCCGACGCGGCCGCGCATCGCCTTCCAGCGGGCGGTGGCCTCCTCGGCGTCGGCCGGCTTGCCGAGGGCCTGCTTGTCGAGTTCGAGGACCGAGTCGCAGCCGATGACGAGCGCGCCGAACACCTCGGGCCTGGCGGCCACATGGGCGGCCTTCGCCTCGGCGAGCGCGAGCGCGAGCTCGGCCGGGGTCGGGGCGTGGACCTTGTCCTCGTCGACGCCGCTCACGATCACCTCGGGGGCGAGCCCGGCCTGGCGGAGCAGGCCGAGGCGGGCGGGGGAGGCGGAGGCGAGGACGACACGGCGCGGGTCAGCAGTCATGGGGGCAGCGTAGTCAGTGCCGCGCGTTCGTTCCCGCCGAACCGGCGCCGCTCACCGGCTCATCGCGCGCTGACGACGGCCATCGCCACCACCATCGCCAGTGCCAGGATCACACCGGTGCGGCGGAGCATCGCCTGCATGTCGCGCAGGAACTTCGGCGGCTGGTTCTTCGGGTCGGACCACAGCATGCCCCGATCCTCCGGCCGGGGCTCGCGGGGCGCCTGAGTACGGATACTCAGGCGCCCCCCTGCCGAAGGACTATTCGCGGACGAAGACGCCGGCGCGGGCGGCCGCGAGCGCCGCCGTCGCGGCCCGTTCGGCCACGCCCGCGGTGAGTTCCTCGTGGGTGACCGCGAAGCGGTAGTAGAGCGGCGCGGAGACGGCCCGGAGCAGTTCGACGGGGTCGGTCCCGGCCGGGATCTCGCCGCGGGCCGCTCCCTTGGCGACGGCCGGGGTCCATTCGGCGAGCCGGGTCCGGTAGAAGCCGGCGAGGGCGCGGGCGCACTCCTCGTCGCAGGCCGCCGCGGCGATGACGGCGCTGAAGACGGCGCCCATCCGGGGGTCGGTGAGGGTGGCGCGGACGAGTTCGGCGTTGGCCCGGAGGTCGCCGGCGAGGGTGCCGGTGTCGGCGGCGGGCAGGGACTGCTCCGCCATGTCGTGCAGGAGGTCGCCGACCAGGCCGGTGGGGGAGGTCCAGCGGCGGTAGACGGTGGTCTTGCCGACGCCTGCGCTCGCGGCGATCCGGTCCATGTTCAGGGCGTGGAATCCGGTGTCGGCGAGGGCGTCCAGGGTGGCGTCGAGGACTGCCCTCCGGACCTTGGCGGTGCGGCCGCCGGGGCGCAGGGTGCCGGGCGTGGCCGGTCGGCTCTCGTTCAAATGGGGCTCCAGTTCCATTAACGCCATCGACTCTGCTACGGTACGGGACATCTTAACGGAACCAGCCTCCCATTAAGGGGTCGTACGCATGGTTGCCCTGGATCTCCCCGCGCCCACCGAACCCGCCACGGGACCCGCCGCCGACCGCATGACCGGCCGGATGCGGCTCGTCCTGGTCGTCCTCCTCCTCGCCCAGTTCATGCTGGCCGTCGACTTCTCGATCCTGAACGTCGCCCTGCCCGTCATCGGCCAGGGACTCGGCTTCACCCTCGGCGGCCTCCAGTGGATCGCCACCGCCTTCGCCCTCGCCGCCGCCGGCTTCACCCTCCTCTTCGGGCGCGTCGCCGACCTCGTCGGCCGCCGCCGCCTCTTCCTCGGCGGCATGGCCCTCCTCGGCCTCTCCTCGCTCGCCGGCGGCCTCGCCACCGGCCCAGGGACGCTGATGGCCGCCCGCGTCGCCCAGGGCCTCGCCACCGCCGCCGTGACCCCCGCCGGGCTCGCCCTGCTCACCGCGTCCTTCCCCGAGGGCCCGCTGCGCGCCAGGGCGCTCGGCCTCAACGGCGCCCTGATGTCCGCGGGCTTCACCACCGGCGCGATCCTCGGCGGCGTCCTCACCGACCTGCTCTCCTGGCGCTGGGCCTTCCTCGTCAACGTGCCGGTCGCCCTCGCCGTCCTCCTCGTCGCCCCCGCCGTCCTCGCGGAGAGCCGCCCGGCCGTCCGCCCCCGCCTCGACGTGCCCGGCGCGATCACCGTCACCGGCGGGCTCCTCGCCCTCGTCTACGGCCTGACCGTCGCCGGCGAGCACGGCTGGGCCGACCCCGTCGCGCTCCTCGCCCTGGCCGCCGGAGCCGTCCTCCTCGCCGCCTTCGGCCTCGCCGAGCGCCGGGCCGCCTCGCCCCTCGTCCCGCTCCACGTCCTGAAGCGCCGCACGGTCGTCTGGGGCAACCTCGCCGGGCTCGTCGCCTTCGTCACCGAGACCTCCCTGGTCTTCCTGATGACGCTCTACCTCCAGGACGTCCTGGGCTTCTCGCCACTGGCCGCCGGGCTCTCCTTCGGCGTCCTCGGCGCCGGCACGATCCTCGGCGGGGTGACCGCCTCCCGGTTCATCGGCCGCTTCGGCGCCCGCGGCGCCCTCGTCTCCGGCGGACTCCTCCAGGCCGCCGCGACCCTCTCCCTGTACGGGCTCGGCGACGACCGGGGCGGCCTCTGGCTGCTGCTCGCCGCGACCTTCGCCGGCGGTGTCGGCAACATGCTCGCGATCGTCGGCTTCATGGTCACCGCCACCTCCGGCATCCCCGACGGCGAGCAGGGGGCGGCGACCGGGCTCGCGACGATGACCCAGCAGATCGGCATCACCATGGGCACGCCGATCATGAGCGCCGTCGTCGTCACCGCCCCCGTCCTCCTCGACGGCATCGGCCTCGCGGTCCTCGTCAACGCCGCGGTCGTCGCCGCCGGAGCCGTCCTGACCGGCCTCTTCCTCCGCCGTACGTGACGCCGGACGGCCGGACGCGAGAGGCCGGACGGCCGGACGCGAGGGGCCGGACGCGCGCGAGAGGCCGGACCCCCCGCACACGGGGTCCGGCCTCTCGTCATGTGTCGGCTAGACGGGCCAGTACGACCTGGCCCAGGCCCGCGGGCCCGGCCGGTGCCGTACCGTCCGCGCGATGCGGGAGGGATCCGACCAGCCCTCCGGCACGGCCGGACCGGCGCCCTCGGCGGACGCCGCCGCCGTGGCCGCGGCCCGGGCTTGAACGACCGCCAGTGCGGCGGCCAGCTCCTCGGGCGTCGGGTTTCCTCGTACGACCTTGATCACAACGGCTCCTTCAGCGCTCGTACGGGGCCTACAGCGGGATGTTGCCGTGCTTCTTCGGAGGAAGGGATTCCCGCTTCGTCCGCAGCTGACGCAGCCCCTTCACGATCTGCGGGCGCGTGTCGGACGGCAGGATCACCCCGTCGACGTAACCGCGCTCGGCGGCGATGTACGGGTTCAGCAGGGCGTCCTCGTACTCCTGCATCAGCCGCGCCCGCTCCGACTCCTGGTCCTCCGACTCGGCGATGGTGCGGCGGTGCAGGATGTTGACGGCGCCCTGCGCGCCCATGACCGCGATCTGCGCCGTCGGCCACGCCAGGTTCAGGTCCGCGCCCAGGTGCTTGGAGCCCATGACGTCGTACGCGCCGCCGAAGGCCTTCCGGGTGATGACGGTGATCAGCGGGACGGTCGCCTCGGCGTACGCGTAGATCAGCTTCGCGCCGCGCCGGATGATGCCGCCGTACTCCTGGTCCACGCCCGGCAGGAAGCCGGGGACGTCCACGAAGGTCAGGACCGGGATGTTGAACGCGTCGCAGGTGCGCACGAACCGCGCGGCCTTCTCGGACGCGTTGATGTCGAGGCAGCCCGCGAACTGCATCGGCTGGTTGGCGACCACGCCGACCGGGAAGCCCTCGACGCGGCCGAAGCCCGTCACGATGTTCGGCGCGAACAGCGCCTGCGTCTCCAGGAACTCGCCGTCGTCCAGGACGTGCTCGATGACCTTGTGCATGTCGTACGGCTGGTTCGCCGAGTCCGGGATCAGCGTGTCGAGCTCGCGGTCCTCGTCCGTCACCACGGTCTCCGCGACCTCGGGGAAGGCCGGCGGCTCGGAGAGGTTGTTCGACGGAAGGTACGACAGGAGCGACTTCACGTACTCGATCGCGTCCTTCTCGTCCCCCGACATGTGATGCGCCACGCCCGAGGTCGAGTTGTGCGTCCGGGCGCCGCCCAGCTCCTCGAAGCCCACGTCCTCGCCGGTCACCGTCTTGATGACGTCGGGCCCCGTGATGAACATGTGGGAGGTCTGATCCACCATCACGGTGAAGTCGGTGATCGCGGGGGAGTACACCGCGCCGCCCGCGCACGGGCCGACGATCAGCGAGATCTGCGGGATCACGCCGGACGCGTGGGTGTTGCGGCGGAAGATCTCGCCGTACATGCCGAGCGCGCTCACGCCCTCCTGGATGCGGGCGCCGCCGGAGTCGTTGATGCCGACGACCGGGCAGCCGGTCTTCAGCGCGAAGTCCATCACCTTGATGATCTTCTGGCCGTACGTCTCGCCGAGCGCGCCGCCGAAGACGGTGAAGTCCTGCGAGAAGACGGCGACCGGGCGCCCGTCGACCGTGCCGTAGCCGGTGACGACACCGTCGCCGTACGGGCGGTTCTTCTCCAGGCCGAAGTTGGTCGACCGGTGCCGGGCCAGCTCGTCGAGCTCGACGAACGACCCTTCGTCGAGCAGCAGGGCGATCCGCTCGCGCGCGGTCAGCTTGCCCTTCGCGTGCTGCTTCTCCACCGCGCGCTCCGAGCCGGCGTGAGTGGCCTCGTCGATACGGCGCTTGAGGTCCGCGATCTTGCCTGCGGTCGTGTGAATGTCGATCTCGTACTGCTCTGCCGGCTCGGACATCGGGATGCGGCTCCCTGCCTGGTCACGGGGGGTTCGTTGACTACGAATGGGCTACTGCTGGCCTACTGACCCGTAGCGTATCGACGCCGATACGGTTCGGCACTGCGGTCTTTGCCACACCTACTCTGGCTTGCATGACGTCCTCCCAAGGCTCCGGCGGACCCTGGTCCGACCTCGACCGGCCCCCGCTGAACGCCCCCGCACTGCGCCGAGCGCTCGTGACGCCCGACGGCCCGTGGACCTCGCTCGACGTGGTCACCACCACCGGCTCCACCAACAGCGACCTCGCCGCACGCGCCGACGAGCTGCCCGAAGGGGCGGTCCTCGTCGCCGAGGAGCAGACCTCGGGCCGCGGCCGCCTCGACCGCAGCTGGACGGCGCCCGCCCGCTCCGGACTCTTCCTCTCCGTCCTCCTCAAGCCCGAGGTGCCGGTCCACCGCTGGGGCTGGCTCCCGCTGCTCACCGGCGTGGCCGCCGCGACCGGCCTCGCGAAGGCCGCCGGCGTCGACATGTCCCTCAAGTGGCCCAACGACCTGCTGGTTTCCGTCGCGGGCGAGGAACGCAAGACCGGCGGCATCCTCGCCGAGCGGGCCGGCGAGGACGGCATCGTCGTCGGCCTCGGCATCAACGTCACCCTCCGAGCGGACGAACTCCCCGTCCCCGCCGCGGGCTCCCTCCTCCTCGCCGAGGCCGCCACCACGGACCGCGACACCCTCCTGAGGGCCGTCCTGCGCTCCCTCGGCCAGTGGTACGGCGACTGGGTGCGGGCCGACGGCGACCCCGCCGCGTCCGGCCTCCAGGCCGCCTACGCCGCCGGCTGCGCCACCCTCGGCCGCCGCGTCCGCGCCGACCTCCCCGGCGAACGCATGCTGGAGGGCGAGGCCGTCGCCGTCGACGGCGACGGGCGGCTCGTCGTCGCCACCGAGGGCGGCGGCACCGAGGCGGTGGGCGCCGGCGACATCGTCCACCTCCGCACGCCGGCCTGACCACAGGCCCCAGGGCCTGTCGGGCGGAGTCGGGGCGAGGGCGGGCGCACCCCCGGACGCGCGCCGCGCCCTCCGGGGGCGGTGCACCCGGAGGGCCGCCCGTACCGCCGGGTGGGCGTTCCGGCGTGAGCCAGCGCACACCTGTCGTATCGTGGACCGCGATCCAGGCGACAGATCGGCAGGGCAAGTGGGCAGGGAACGGGCAGGAGGCGGCCGGTGACCGTCGACGACGAGAACGAGGGCGGCGCGCCCGAGCCTCCCACGTACCCCACGCCTCACCACGAGGTCGACCACACGGCCGAGCCGAGTGACGACCCCCTCGCCATCCGCCTGGAACAGCTCATCCTCGGCGCCGACCGCCGCTACACGCCCTTCCAGGCCGCCCGCACCGCCGGCGTCTCCATGGAGCTCGCCTCCCGCTTCTGGCGCGCCATGGGCTTCGCCGACATCGGCCAGGCCAAGGCGCTCACCGAGGCCGACGTGCTGGCCCTGCGCCGGCTCGCCGGCCTCGTCGAGGCCGGACTGCTCAGCGAGCCCATGGCCGTGCAGGTCGCCCGCTCCACCGGGCAGACGACCGCCCGGCTGGCCGAATGGCAGATCGACTCCTTCCTGGAGGGCCTCACCGAGCCGCCCGAGCCCGGCATGACCCGCACGGAGGTCACGTACCCGCTGGTCGAGCTGCTCCTGCCCGAACTGG
Source organism: Streptomyces sp. NPDC056361 (assembly GCF_042262805.1). NCBI lineage: Bacteria > Bacillati > Actinomycetota > Actinomycetes > Kitasatosporales > Streptomycetaceae > Streptomyces > Streptomyces sp. NPDC056361. Next base: position 48,821 of record NZ_JBHJQI010000022.1, on the reverse strand, counting down.
AGGAGTTCCTGATCTACGTGTGGCGCAGGCAGCTCGCCGCCGCCACCGGCCGGGTCGTGCAGGCCGCCGACGACGAGGAGATGGTCGACCGGCGGCTCGCGGTCGGCTTCGCGGACCTCGTCGGCTTCACCCGGCTCACCCGCCGCCTGGAGGAGGAGGAGCTCGGCGAGCTCGTCGAGGCCTTCGAGACGACCTGCGCCGACCTCGTCGCCGCGCACGGCGGCCGGCTCATCAAGACCCTCGGCGACGAGGTGCTGTACGCCGCCGACGACGCCGGCACGGCCGCCGAGATCGCGCTGCGGCTCATCGAGACCCTCAGCCACGACGAGACGATGCCCGCGCTCCGGGTCGGCATCGCCTTCGGCACCGTCACGACCCGGATGGGCGACGTCTTCGGCACCACCGTGAACCTCGCCAGCCGCCTCACCTCGATAGCTCCGAAGGACGCCGTCCTCGTCGACGGCGCGTTCGCGGAGGAGCTGTCCAGGACCCGCGAGGCCCCCGCCTCCGAGACGGCGGCCGCCGAGGAGGCGATCCGCGCCGAGAAGGAGGGCCGCGAGGCCGCGCGCTACCGCTTCGCCCTCCAACCGATGTGGCAGCGCCCGGTCCGAGGCCTCGGCGTCATCGAGCCCTGGCTCCTGACCCGCCGCCCGACTTAGGATCTCCCCGGTGAACGCCGGTTAACAGCCGTTAACGGGCGGGTCTTGGTCGGGAGGGTGTGCGGTCATGTCCGAGCAGCGTTTTGGTGAGTTCGTGGTGGTCCGGAAGGACGGGAGCGGGCACGTCGCCGAGCTCGTCCTCGACCGGCCCAAGGCGATGAACGCCGTCTCCTCCGAGATGGCCCGCTCCCTCGGCGCCGCCTGCGAGGCGCTCGCCGCCGACCCGTCGGTCCGCGTCACCGTGCTGACCTCGTCGAACGACCGGGCGTTCTGCGTCGGCGCCGACCTCAAGGAGCGCAACTCCTTCACCGACGCCGAGCTGGTCCGCCAGCGGCCGACCGCCCGCGCCGCCTACACCGGCGTCCTGGAGCTGCCGATGCCGACCGTCGCGGCCGTGCACGGCTTCGCCCTCGGCGGCGGCTTCGAGCTGGCGCTCGCCTGCGACGTGATCGTGGCCGACGCGACCGCCGTGGTCGGCCTCCCCGAGGTCTCCGTGGGCGTCATCCCGGGCGGCGGCGGTACGCAGCTGCTCCCGCGCCGGGTGGGCGCGGCGCGCGCCGCCGAGCTGGTCTTCACGGCCCGCCGGGTGGAGGCCGCGGAGGCCCGCGAGCTGGGCCTCGTCGACGTCCTGGAGGAGGACGCGCGGACGGCGGCGCTGGAGCTGGCGGGCCGGATCGCGGCCAACTCGCCGGTCGGGCTGCGCGCCGCGAAGAAGGCGATGCGGCTCGGTCAGGGCCTGGACCTGCGGGCGGGCCTGGAGGTCGAGGACGCGGCGTGGCGTTCGGTGGCCTTCTCGGGCGACCGGGCGGAGGGCGTCGCGGCCTTCAACGAGAAGCGCAAGCCGAACTGGCCGGGCGAGTAGGCCGTTCGCGTCCCTCCGATTTTCCTCGAATGTCACGTACGGTGACGTCTCGAAGGTGAAAACGGGTCAAACCTCCCTAAGCTGGAGGAATGGGAGAGGATGTACGGCTGCGGGCCGTAGTGGCGCTGGCGCAGGGGATGGCGGCGGCGCACACTCCGCGAGAGTTCTGGCGGGCGGCGGCGCTCGGGGCCTGCGACGGGCTCGACGGCACGTTCGCGGCCCTGTCCGTCTGGCAGCGGGACCACGGCCGGCTGAAGGTCCTCGTGAACGCGGGGGCGCGGGCCGTGGGCGAGGAGGAGTTCCCGGACTCGGAGACGTATCCGGTGCACCAGTTCCCCGAGATCACCGAGTTCCTGCACGACCAGTGGGCGGGCGGCGGCGAGCCGGACTCCTGGGTGGAGACCGCCGCCGACCGGGTCCCCACCGGCCGCGTCCTCGGCCTCCGCAGGCGGGGTAGGGGCTGCTGCGTGGTGGCCCCGATCGTGCTGCACGGGCGGGCCTGGGGCGAGCTGTACGTGGCGCGCCCACCGGAGGCGAAACCTTTCACCCGGGCGGACGCCGACTTCGCGACCGTCCTCGCGGCGGTCGTCGCGGCCGGCATCGCCCAGGCCGAGCGCCTGGAGGAGGTGCGCAAGCTGGCCTTCACCGACCCGCTCACCGGGCTCGCCAACCGGCGGGCCGTCGACACCCGGCTCGACGAGGCCATCGAGCGCTACCGGGTGGACGGCTCCGTCGTCAGTCTGGTGGTCTGCGACCTCAACGGCCTCAAGCGCGTCAACGACACCCACGGCCACGCCGTCGGCGACCGCCTCCTCGAACGCTTCGGCTCCGTCCTCTCCCGCTGCGGCGCCCGGCTCCCCGGCGCCCTCGCGGCCCGGCTGGGCGGCGACGAGTTCTGCCTCCTCGCGGTCGGCCCCACGGCGGACGAGGTCGTGGGCGTCGCCGAGGAGCTCTGCGTGCGCGCGGCCGAACTGGAACTCGGCGAGGGCGTCGCCTGCGGCGTGGCCTCCACCGGCGACCCCATCGGCCCCCTCAAGTCCGCCCGCCGCCTCTTCCGGCTCGCCGACGCCGCCCAGTACCAGGCCAAGGCCGACCGCTCCGCCAAGCCCGTCGTCGCCGGCCGCGACGGCACCGTCATCCGGCTCGCCGACGCCCCGCCCGGTGCCCGCGACCGCCGCCGCTTCCGCGACGCGCCCACGGTGGAACCCCCGTCGGGGGCCCGGCCGGACACACCACCGGGGGCGACTGACCGGTAAGGGTCCCCGCCGTGTCGGGACAGTGACACATTCCCCTAGTGACATGTCGGTCTTCAATCCGTAGGGTGCTGAATATGGATATGCAGACAGTCGTCGTCCTCGGCACGTCCGGCACGACCCCGCAGGACGTCATCGACGTCGCCCGCCACGGCGCCCGCGTCGAGCTGTCGACCGACGCGGTGGCCGCGCTGGCCGCCGCCCGGGAGATCGTGGACGCCCTCGCCGCCAAGCCCGAGCCCGTCTACGGGGTCTCGACCGGGTTCGGCGCCCTCGCCACCCGGCACATCAGCCACGAGCTCCGTGCCCAGCTCCAGCGCAACATCGTCCGCTCGCACGCCGCCGGCATGGGCCCGCGCGTCGAGCGCGAGGTCGTCCGCGCGCTGATGTTCCTGCGCCTGAAGACCGTGGCCTCCGGCCACACCGGCGTCCGCCCCGAGGTCGCCCAGACCATGGCCGACGTCCTCAACGCCGGCATCACCCCGGTCGTGCACGAGTACGGCTCCCTCGGCTGCTCCGGCGACCTCGCCCCGCTGTCCCACTGCGCCCTGACCCTGATGGGCGAAGGCGACGCCGAGGGCCCCGACGGCGTCGTCAAGCCCGCCGGCGAGCTGCTCGCCGCCGCCGGCATCGCGCCCGTCGAACTCAAGGAGAAGGAGGGCCTCGCCCTCCTCAACGGCACCGACGGCATGCTCGGCATGCTGGTCATGGCCCTCGCCGACCTCGACACCCTCTACAAGTCGGCCGACATCACCGCCGCGCTCTCCCTCGAAGCCCTCCTCGGCACCGAGAAGGTCCTCGAACCCGAGCTGCACGCGATCCGCCCGCACCCCGGCCAGGCCGCCTCCGCCGCCAACATGCTCGCCGTCCTCAAGGGCTCCGGCCTCACCGGCCACGCCCAGGCCGGCGAAGCCCCCCGCGTCCAGGACGCCTACTCCGTGCGCTGCGCCCCGCAGGTCGCCGGCGCCGGCCGCGACACCATGGCCCACGCCCTGCTCGTCGCCGAGCGCGAGCTCGCCGCCGCCGTCGACAACCCGGTGGTCCTGCCCGACGGCCAGGTCCGCTCCAACGGCAACTTCCACGGCGCCCCGGTCGCGTACGTCCTCGACTTCCTCGCCATCGCCGCCGCCGACCTCGGCTCCATCGCCGAGCGCCGCACCGACCGGCTCCTCGACAAGAACCGCTCGCACGGCCTGCCGCCGTTCCTCGCGGACGACGCCGGCGTCGACTCGGGCCTCATGATCGCCCAGTACACGCAGGCCGCCCTGGTCAGCGAGATGAAGCGGCTCGCCGTCCCGGCCTCCGCCGACTCCATCCCGTCCTCCGCCATGCAGGAGGACCACGTCTCCATGGGCTGGTCCGCCGCCCGCAAGCTGCGCACCGCGATCGGCAACCTCAACCGGATCATCGCCGTCGAGATGTACGCCGCCACCCGCGGCATCGAGCTCCGCGCGGGCCTCACCCCGGCGCCCGCCTCGCAGGCCGCCATCGACGCGCTGCGCGCCGCCGGCGTCGAGGGCCCCGGCCCGGACCGCTTCCTCGCCCCGGACCTGGCCGCCGCCGACGCCTTCGTCCGCGAAGGCCGGCTCGTCGCCGCCGTCGAGCCGGTCACCGGCCCGCTCGCGTAACGACCATCCGCGCGACGCCCGCCGTCACGCGTCGAGGGCCCGCCCCCGGGATTCCGGGAGCGGGCCCTCGCCCGTATCGGGAACGCGCGCGCCCGTATCGGGAACGCGCCGGGGAACGTGCTGAGGAACGCGTCGGGGAACGTGCTCAGAAGGCCCGGCCGCGCCGCCGCATCGCCAGCGCCACGAAGCCCGCGCCGACCCCCAGGAAGCCCGTACCGCCCAGGACGTACGGGGTGGTGTCCAGCCGGCCGGTCTCCGCCAGGCGCCCGTCGGCGACGGGGCCGTCCTGACTCACCCCGACCCGGACCCCGCCCTGCTCGTCGGTGGCGTTCGCGGACGGCACGAACCACAGGGCGCACAGCAGCGTCCCCGCGGCGGTGGCGGTCAGCAGTGGGCGTCGGGCGGCGGACACGGAAATTTCGATCCCCCTTGCGGAAACCGCGAATTGGTCGGTGCGCCGATGCTAATGAACACAGCGGGTCGCGGGAAAGCCGAGACCCCCCGGGCCCCTACGCTCCGACCCATGAGCACTTCTGACACAGCACGCTATGTACGCCTTCGCGTCGATGTGGTCCTGGAGATCGACGGACCGGCCGAACTGGTCGACGCCGCGAAGGCCCGGATCGACGGCGACGAGTTCATGCCCGAGGAGGAGCGGGTGCAGGCCCGCGCCGCCGCGGCCGAGGACAGCGCCGAGGCCCTCGCCCACCTCGTCGAGCCCTTCGACCTCATCCGCGACGTCCCCGGCATCGAGATGGTCCAGGCCTCCTGGAGCACCGAGGAGATCGAGTACGACCCCGATGCACTGGAGTGGGACCTCGGCGAGGAAGATGGGGACGAGGAAGACGACGACGACCAGCCGTAGGGGTGGGCACCGGCCGCAGCGCCGCCGGTGGACGCCCTGACCGAAGGCCCTGGGACGGTGTCCCGGGGCCTTTCCCGTGCACGGTCCCCGGACGGTTCGGGGGCGGTTCGGGGCACCCGGGAACCGGACGCTCCGTTCGTGCGTGTCGATCAGTGGTGTTCCCCACAAACCGTTCGGTTACGGAACCGGACGGGGTGTCATGGGTATTCACATAGATGAAGCAAGATCCGGCAGGGAATCGGCGACGATGGAGAAGCGTGTGATGACGGACGGCAAGCGCCGCAAGAGCCTGGCCGCAGCGGCCGCCGTGCTCGGCGGCGTGCTGGTGCTCTCGGCGTGCAACGGCGACAAGGACGGCAGCGCCTCCGGATCCTCCACGCCACCGTCACAGGCCCAGGTCGACGAGGCGGCCGCGCAGAAGACCTCCAAGGCGCAGATCACCATCTCGCCGAAGAACGGCGCGCAGAACGCCTCCATCAACAACGACGCCAAGGTCACCGTCACCGAGGGCAAGCTCACGCAGGTCACCATGACCTCCGCCGAGGGCACCGCCGTCGAGGGCGACATAGCGGCCGACGGGCTCAGCTGGAAGCCCTCCGGCCCGCTCAAGCGCGCCACGGTCTACAAGATCGCCGCCACCGCCACCGACGCGGCCGGCCTGGAGGCCCACGAGAACGCCTCCTTCACCACGGTCTCGCAGGCCAACAGCTTCATCGGGAACTTCACCCCCGAGGACGGCTCGACCGTCGGCGTCGGCATGCCCGTCTCGATCAACTTCAACAAGGCGATCACCGACAAGAAGGCCGTCCAGGGCGGCATCAGCGTCTCCTCCAGCTCCGGCCAGGAGGTCGTCGGACACTGGTTCAACTCGACGCGCCTCGACTTCCGCCCCGACCAGTACTGGACCGAGGGCTCGACCGTCACGCTGAAGCTGGACCTCGACGGCGTCGAGGGCGCCGACGGCGTCTTCGGCGTCCAGCAGAAGACCGTCACCTTCAGGATCGGCCGCAACCAGGTCTCGACCGTCGACGTCGCCACCAAGACCATGACGGTCACCCAGGACGGCAAGACGATCAAGACCATCCCGATCTCCGCCGGCTCCCCGGACAACACCACCTACAACGGCCAGATGGTGATCTCCGAGAAGTTCAAGGAGACCCGGATGAACGGCGCCACCGTCGGCTTCACCGACGACGACGGCAAGGGCGAGTACGACATCAAGGACGTGCCGCACGCCATGCGCCTGTCCACCTCCGGCACCTTCATCCACGGCAACTACTGGGGCGCGCGGTCGATCTTCGGCTCCGTGAACACCAGCCACGGCTGCGTCGGCCTCGCCGACGTCAAGGGCGCCGGCGACCCCAACCAGATGGCCGCCTGGCTCTTCGACCACTCGATCGTCGGCGACGTCGTGATCGTCAAGAACTCCGACGACAAGACGATCAAGCCCGACAACGGCCTCAACGGCTGGAACATGAGCTGGGCGGAGTGGAAGGCCGGCTCGGAGGCCTGACCCCCACGCGCGGCACGACGGCCCCTTCCCGGCACCGGGAGGGGGCCGTTCCCGTTCCCGGGGGGGCTCCGGTCGTTTCCCGCTCCCGCTCCCGCTCCCGGGAGGGCTCCGGTCGTTCCCGTTCCCGCACTTCCGTCAGCGTGCGTCCGCCCGCTCGTCCGCGCCCCAGGCGGCCAGCAGCCGCAGCGACTCCTCCGAGGGCGACCCCGGCTCCGCGTGGAAGGTGACCAGGTACTGCTCCTGGTCGTCGGCCACCACGAGCGTCTCGCACCACAGCGTCAGCTCGCCCACCAGCGGATGGTGCAGCCGCTTGGCACCGTGGCCCTTGTCCTTCACGTGGTGTGCCGCCCACAGGTTCCGGAACGGCTCGCTCTTCACCGACAACTCGCCGACCAGCGCCGACAGCAGCGGATCGTCCGGATGACGGCCCGCGTCCACCCGCAGATGGCTCACGACCTCGCACGCCTTCTGCTCCCAGTCGACGAACAGGTCCCGGCAGTTGTCGCCCAGGAACAGCAGCCGGGCGATGTTGCGCTCCTCCGGCGGCAGCGCGGTCACGTCGCCGAACAGCGCGGCGGCCATGCGGTTCGACCCGAGGACGTCCGTCCGCCGCCCCACGACGTACGCGGGCACCCCCGTCATCGCGTCCATCAGCTGCTGCACGCCCGGCCGCAGACGCTGCGGCCGGGATGGCCGCCTGCGCCCCGGCGCGGGCTTGGCCAGGCGGGTGAGGTGGTCCCGCTCGGCCCCGCTCAGCCGCAGGGCCCGCGCGATCGCGTCGAGGACCTCCAGGGACACGTTGCGGCCGTTGCCCTGTTCGAGCCGGGTGTAGTACGCCACCGACACCCCGGCCAGCTGCGCCAGCTCCTCACGGCGCAGCCCCGGCACCCGGCGGTGCCGCCCGGAGTCGGGCAGCGCCACGTCCTGGGGTTTCAGCCGGGCCCGCCGGGAGCGCAGGAATTCGCCGAGTTCGGCACTGAGGTCCATACGACCCGATTATCGGCGACCCGGGCGTCCGGCGGACGTACGTTCCTGACCCCACCAGTGGTAGGCACGGCGGACGTAGGCAGGACAGGTGGCTGGGTACGGCCCGCCGCGTCAGGCAGGCTCGACGGCATGACCACGCACGTGACCACCGTCCCCGCCTACGCCGCCCCCGCCGCCCACGCCCCGCTGGAGCGCACCACGGTGCCCCGCCGGCCCGTCGGCCGGCACGACGTCCTCATCGCCATCGAGTACACCGGCATCTGCCACTCCGACATCCACCAGGCGCGCGACGGCTGGGGCAAGGGCATCTACCCGATGGTCCCCGGCCACGAGATCGCCGGCGTCGTCGCCGAGGTCGGCCCCGGCGTCACGAAGTTCCGGGTCGGCGACCGGGTCGGCGTCGGCTGCTTCGTCGACTCCTGCCGGGAGTGCGACCACTGCCTGCGCGGCCTGGAGCAGTACTGCTCCCGGGGCGGCACCGCCACCTACAACGGGCGCGACGAGAACGGCGAGCCGACCTACGGCGGCTACTCCACCCACATCGTCGTCGACGAGAACTACACCCTCCGCATCCCCGACGGCATCGGCCTCGACGAGGCCGCCCCGCTGCTCTGCGCCGGCATCACCCTCTACTCGCCGCTCGCCCACTGGCAGGCCGGCCCCGGCAAGAAGGTCGCCATCGTCGGCCTCGGCGGCCTCGGCCACATGGGCGTCAAGATCGCCCACGCGCTCGGCGCCGAGGTCACCGTCCTCAGCCGGTCGCTCAAGAAGCGGGAGGAAGCCCTGAAGCTGGGCGCCGACCACTACCACGCGACCGGCGACCCGGAGACCTTCGCCGCCCTCGCCGGCACCTTCGACCTCGTCATCTCCACCGTCTCCGCCCCCCTCGACTTCGGCGCCTACCTCGGCCTGGTCAAGACGGACGGCGCCCTCGTCAACGTCGGCGCCCCCGAGGAGCCCGTCGCCCTCAACCTCTTCTCCCTCATCGGCGGCCGCAAGACCCTCGCCGGCTCGATGATCGGCGGCATCGCCGAGACCCAGGAGATGCTCGACTTCTGCGCCACCCACGGTCTGGGCGCCGAGATCGAGGTCATCGCCGCGGACAAGATCAACGAGGCCTACGAACGCGTCATCGCGAGCGACGTCCGCTACCGCTTCGTCATCGACGCCTCGACGATCTGACACCGGTCACACCGGTCACACCGGTCACACCGGTCACACCGGTCACACCGGGCCACGACAGCCGGGGCATGACGTCCGGGGTAATCGACCCCGCACGGCATGCCCCGGCACTCTTGCGTCATGACCGCATACGCCATCGGAAACCTGCACCCGAAGCCCGTCCTCGACGAGGAGGTCTTCACCTACATGGAGCGCATCCAGGCCACCCTCGACCCCTTCGGCGGCCACTTCCTCGTCCACGGCGCGCGCACCCGCGAGGTCCGCGAGGGCAGCTGGCCGGGCGCCCTCGTGATCATCGGCTTCCCGACGTACGAAGAGGCGAGCGCCTGGTACGCCTCCGAGGCCTACCAGGCGCTCATACCGCTGCGCACCCGCCACATGCCCGGCGACGTCCTGCTGGTCGACGGCGTGCCCGAGGGGTACGAGGCGGCCGCCACCGCGGCGGCGCTGCGCGCCCTGAGCGTCCCGGCCGACGAGTGAGGGGCCGTGCGCCCGGTCAGGACACCTTCGCGCAGAGGGAGTCGATCGTTCCGTGGGCGAGGGTCAGCGTCTTGTAGCCGGTCGGGGAGACGTCCAGGCTGTAGGCGCCGTCGACCGTGTAGAGGCCGCGCGGCACGTTCCCGCCGGCCTCGCCGAAGCCCGCGAGGACGGGTCCGACGACGTACCAGGACTGGGAGCGGTCGGGGCGGACCACCACGACCGCGCGTCCGCCCGCGTCCGCGTCGTAGGAGGCACCGGTCGCGGAGTTGACGACGCGCACCACCAGATCGCCCTTGTACTCGAAGACCTTCGTGCCGTCCTCGTAGGCGGCGAGGGTGCGCCGCACGACCTCGTCGACCACGGGCGAACCCTGGACGGCGAAGTCGCAGCGCGCACCGGCCGGGTAGGACCAGGACGGGGAGGGCGCGGGCTCCCAGCCTCCGTCGGCAGCGGCAGCGGCAGCGGCACCGGCACGGACATCGGCGGCTCCGGCCGGAGCGGACAGCGCCAGCACGGCGCCGACGGCCGTCAGGGACACGAGAATACGTCGCTTCAAGACAACTCCTCGGTGAGGGAGAACGTGAACGGGCGCCAGCCTCCCCGTACGTCCTGACCACATCCTGACCACGCCTCCGGGGCACCCCTTAGGGTGACCGGCACCATGGAATTCATCCTGCTCGGACCCTTCGAGGCACGCCACGAAGGGCAGCGCGTGCGGCTCGGCGGCCGCCGGCAGGAGCGCTGTCTGCTCGGGATGCTCCTCCTGGACGCGGGAAGCCCCGTCCCCACCGACCGGCTCGCCGACCTCCTGTGGAACGGCAGCCCGCCCGCCGCCGCACGCGCCACCCTGCACACGTACGTCGGGCGGCTGAGGGCCGCGCTCAAGCCGTACGGCGTGACCGTGGAGACGCGGCACGACGGCTACGCGATCGACTGCTCCGCGCACACCGTGGACGTCCGGGAGTTCCTGGACCTCGTCGGCCGGGCCGCCGTGGCGGGCGACCCCGGCGAGCAGGTCCGGTGCCACGACAGGGCCCTCGCGCTCTGGAGCGGACCCCTCCTCGCCGACACCCTCGACGCGCACCAGCGGGACCGGCTCGGCGGCCGGCTCGCCGAACTGCGCCTGACCGCCCTCGAACAGCGCGCCGAGACCCAGCTGTCCATGGGCCTCCACGAGCGCGTCCTCGCCGACCTCGCCCCGCTCGCCGGCGAACACCCCGGCAGGGAAAGGCTGGTGGCCGCCCACATGACCGCCCTCTACCGGGCCGGGCGGCAGACCGAGGCGCTGGACCTCCACCGCGCCACCCGCGACCACCTCGTCGACGAACTCGGCATCGAGCCCGGCCCCGCCCTCACCACGCTCCACGAGCGCATCCTGACCGCCGACGCCCGGCTCGACCGCCCGCCGGCCCCGCTCTACGCGGTCCGCGTCCGCGACGAGTGGCTGCCCTGGTCCACCAGCGGGCATCCGGCCCTGGAGTTCTGCAACACCTACGCGGGCTGGCACCGCGCCCCGGCCGTCCCCGGCTCCGACTGGCTCCGCACCTACCGCACCCTCGCCGTCTGGGCCGGCCACCAGGACCTCGCCGCCGACCCGCTCGTCGACCGGCTCCTCGACACCGCCCGCGCCCGGCCCGCCGAAGCCGCCGAGGCGCTCGCGGAGGCCAAGGCCTTCCGCACCGCCCTCTACCGCTGCCTCACCGACCCGGCGGACCCCCGTGCCTTCCGCACGGTCGCCCGCACGGCCGAGGCGGCCGCCCGCGCGGCGGTCCTGGAGCTCGGCGACGACGGCCTCGCCCACTGGCGCCTGCCGGCCTCCACGGGCCTGGCCCTCCCCCTCCTGGCCACCGCCCGTGCCGCCGCCGACCTCCTCGCCGACCCCCGCCGCCTCACCCTCAGGGCATGCCCCAGCGACGACTGCGGGTGGCTCTTCCACGACACCACCGGCCGCCGCCGCTGGTGCTCGACGGCGACCTGCGGCGGCGGCCGGTCCTGACGGGAAGCGCTCAGCCGTCGGCCTTCGCCACGCCGATCGGGCACGAGACGCCCGTGCCGCCGATGCCGCAGTAGCCGGCCGGGTTCTTGTCCAGGTACTGCTGGTGGTAGGCCTCGGCGGGGTAGAAGGGGCGGGTGTCGTCGGCCGGGAGGACGTGGGTGGTGATCTCGCCGTAGCCGGAGCCGGTGAGGACGCGCTGGTAGGCGTCGCGGGAGGCGGCGGCCTGCTCGGCCTGGGCGGGGGAGTGGGTGTAGATCGCGGAGCGGTACTGGGTGCCCACGTCGTTGCCCTGGCGGAAGCCCTGGGTGGGGTCGTGGGACTCCCAGAACAGCTTGAGGAGGGACTCGTACGAGACCTTCGCGGGGTCGAAGACGACGCGGACGACCTCGGTGTGCCCGGTGAGGCCGGAGCAGACCTCCTCGTACACCGGGTTGGGCGTGTGCCCGCCCTGGTAGCCGACGAGGGTCGTCCAGACGCCCTCGGTCTGCCAGAACTTGCGCTCGGCGCCCCAGAAGCAGCCCAGGGCGAAGTCGGCGACCTCCAGGCCCTCCGGGTAGGGGCCGAGGAGCGCGTTGCCGAGGACGGTGTGGCGCTCCGGGACGGAGAACTCCGGCTCGGGACGGCCGCGCAGGGCCTGCTCGGGGGTGGGGAGGACGGGGGTGCGGGACAGGAACATGCTGCATCTCTCCTCGACGGTCGGCAGTGGACACAACGCCTACGACCGGGAAGGGATTCCCCGGGGGCCCGGCCCGCCCCGGCCCGGGCGGCCTGCTCCGCCCCGCCCACCCGCCCCGCCCCACCCGGCTCGACCTCCACGCGCCGCGCCGCCCCGCTCGACCTCCACGCGCCGCGCCGCCCGCCGCGCCCCCCTAGCCGGCCCCCGCGTACCGCGCGGACTCGTCGCGCATCCGGCAGAACTCCGCCGCGGGGTCGCCCTTGTACCGCCAGGGCAGCGCGCCCACGTACCCGTCGACGAGCCGGAACTGCACCAGCGCCTCGTCCCACCGATCCTGCAGGTACAGGTAGTAAGCGAGGAGGTGCCGGACCTCCGGCAGGCGCGGATGGGCGGGGTCGGCGGCGGCCACGTCGGCGAGGGCGGCGTCCACGGCGGCGAACATCTCCGGGGTGCGGTCCACGTCGGTCGAGTCCGACTCGTCGTGCTCGAAGTGGGCGATCAGCGGGAAGGCCGTCATCAGACTCCCGGGCGGTGCCCCGGCCGCTGCCCGTACGGCGAAGGCCCGCGCCGACTCGGCGGAACCGCACCACTTGGCGCACCAGTACTGGAGCGCCGAGAACGCGGCCTCGTAGTGCTGCGGGGCCCGGTCGGCGATCTCCCGCCAGACCCGCCGCACCTCGTCGTGCGGCAGTCCGAGGCCGATCGCCGTCCAGATCTCGCCCACGTACGGGGACGGGTCGTCGACCGGGGCCAGTGCCACGGCCCGCACATGCTCCTCGCGGGACCGGGCCAGTACGCGGCGGAAGCCCTCGAACTGCTCCTGCGTGGTGTCCGCCGCCCGCCCCGAGCCCCGTACCTTCCACGCCAGGAACACCGTCCCGCGCGCCCGCACCAGCGCCGCGCCGGGATCTCCCGGCCGCGCCTCCTCCCACGCCCGCAGCCATCCGTCGTCCTCCGCGGCCAGGTCCGCGAACTGCTCGCAGAGGAAGCTGCGGCGCTCCCAGTCGCGGGCCGCCGCGGCCGCGTCGAGCAGCTCGGCGGCCGGCTCCCACTCGCCCGCCGGCGCGGCCGCGACCGCCACCGCGACCGCCGGCGGCAGCGGGGCGGCCAGCTCGGTGTGCTGCCGCTCGGCGCCGAGGAGTCCGAGCGCCGTGGCGCGAGCTGCCGTCCCGGCGGCGTCGGGGTCCGCGCGCGCACCCTTCGCGAAGCCGCGTACGACGGCCGTCGTGAAGAGGAGGCCGAGGGCGAGCAGGCCGAGGGCGAGAGGGGTCAGGACGACCCAGAGAAGGATGATCACGAGGTCTCGTTCGGGGAGAGGGTGAGGGAGAGGAAGGGGGAGGGGGAGAGGGCTTAGGGGCGGCGGGGCCATGCGGAAACGGGGCCGGGCCGGGCCGGGTCGGCGAGCTGCGCCCGGTGGTCAGCCCTTGAGCAGCGTGCGCAGTGGTGCGGTGTCCGGCTGGTCGGTGATCGCCGCGTCCAGGGCGGCGGGGAGGGCGTCGGCGTAGCCGTCGGGGATGTGGAGGGAGGCGGGTTCCGACCAGGAGAGCTGCCAGCGGGCGCGGCCGTCCGTGGCGAGGACGGTCGTCGTGAGGCGGGCGAGTTCGCGCCGCAGCGAGGAGCGGGCGAACTCGCGGGCCGCGCGGCCGGTCGCGGCGTCGGCCTCCGCGGACATCGGCAGCCGGGCGACCACGTCCCAGGCCGTGCCCGCGTCGACGGCGTCGAGGAAGTCGTCGAGGAGGGAGGCGGGTTCACAGGAGGGTTCGCCCGTCGGCCGCAGCGCGGCGCGTACCGGTTCCGTGTCCAGGACGTACCGCGCGGTCATCGACTCGTGGACGAGGTCGGGCCAGTCGAGGCGGCGCATCAGCAGGGCCTCCGGGGCCAGGGTGGCCTCCTCGACGTCGACGAGCACCGCCTCGGGGGAGGTGAAGAGGTCGAACGCGGGGCGGGTCTCCTCGGCGCCGCGCCCGTCGTCGGGCAGGGCTTCGAGGAGGGCGACGCGTTCGGCGGCGGGAGGGTGGGAGTCGTACGGGGAGGCGGGTTCGGTGGGCAGGGCCGCCCACGTCCCGGCGAGTTCGTCGGCGCGGGCGTCGAGGAGCCGGCGCACCCCGCCGAAGACCTCCCCGCGCGGCGGCAGCATGCCGAACTCGACGCCGAGCGTGGCGTAGGCGCCGAGGTAGAACTCGTGCGCGGAGTCGAGGGCCGGGAGCGCGCGCAGCGCGGAGGCGGTGGCGTCGCGGCCGGCGATGCGGGCGGCGGCGAGGTCGGCGGCGAGCTCCTGGCGGCGGGAGCCGCTCTGGGTGGCGCGCATGCAGAAGCGGCCGTAGGCGGTGTAGATCCGGGCCATCGCGCGGTAGGTGAAGCCGACGCCGGTGGTGTCGACCTCGCGGGCGGACTTGCCCCGGGCGACCCGCTTGGCGGACTTCCTCTCCTGCCGGGCGCGCTCCTTGGCGACGGTGGCGCCGGACTTCTCCTCGAAGCGGTCGACGGTGCGGGCGACATGGACGCGGCAGCGTTCGGTGATCCCGGAGAGCCGGGTGTCGGAGTTCCCGTAGTGCCCGAGTTCGTGGGCGAGCACGGCGCGCAGCTGGGCCTCGGTGAGGCCGGCGACGAGGGGGAGGCCGAGGTAGAGGCGGCGGGTGCCGCCGAGGAGTCCGAGGAGGCGGGCCTCCTCGGTGACGGCCGCGTTCACGTCGGCGGTGAGCCAGATCTCGTCGGGCGCGCGGGTGCCGACCCGCTCGGCGAGTTCCCGTACGGCCGCCCAGAGCCGGGGCTCGTCGGCGTCGGTGACGGGGACGCCGGCGACCCCTTCGTCGCGGGGCGTCCGCAGTACGAGCATGCCGCGGACGACGGGCACCGCGAGCAGGGCGCTGACGACGTAGATCTTGAGCGCCCAGCCGGCCGGCGCCCACCGGTAGGCCGCCCAGTCCACGGCGCCGAGCGCGGCGAGCAGGGCGAGGCCGAGCAGATGGAAGCCGGCGATCAGGACGAGGGCGCGCAGCGCGCGCGGAGTTGCGCCCATCGGGCAGATTCCCCCCACGGGAACAGCGTGATGATCATATGAACGGTGGGGGCGGAGTATGTCCTACCGCGACGACCACCGTCCACGCCCCCACCCTCACCCGAGCCCCCAGCCCACTCCACCCCAGCCCACCCCACGCAGGGTCTACCGCGGCAGCGTTGCCGGGCTCCCGCCGTTCGCCTCGTAACCGGCGACCGCCAGGTTCCGGAAGAGCGTGTACATCTCCGCCGGGTCCGCGCTCAGCGTCCACGGCACCGCGCCCACGTGACCGTCGACCCGGACCAGCTGGTGCATGGCCTCGGCCCAGCGCTCGGCCCGCACCAGGAACCAGACGAGCAGGTGGCGGACGTGCGCGAGCATCGGGTCGTCGTGGCGGGCCGAGTGGACCGCGTACAGCGCGCCGTCGAGCGCCTTGGACACGACCGCCGTACGGAAGAAGTCCTGGACGAGGACGACCTCGGGCACGTGCTCGTGCACGGCGAAGAGCGGCAGCGCGGCGAGCAGCGAGCCGCGCGGGGCACGGGCGGCGGCCGTCGTCGCGAAGTGGTCGGCCTCCTCGCGGGAGCCGTGCCACTTCTCGCACCAGTAGTGCAGCGCCGCCAGGTGGGCGCCCATGTGCTCCGGCGCCCGGTCGATGACCTTCGCCCACACCTGGTCGAACTGCTCGTGGCTGTAACCGAGTCCGCGGGCCACGGCCAGCTCCACGATGTACGGCACGGGGTCGCCGGGCGCGAGCAGCGCGGCCTCGCCGCACACCTTCCGCGCCTCTTCGAGGATGATCCGGAAGTCGTCGGTCCCGGCCGACGAGGAGCGCCAGGCCTGCTGCACCAGGAACTCGGCGTGCACGGCCGCGCCGCCCGGGTCCTTGGGCGCGTCGGCCCGCCACGCCCGCAGCCACGCGCCGCCGACACCCGGCCTCTCCTGGAGTTCGAGGGAGGCGGCGCCCGCGAAGGCCTGGACGCGCTGCCAGCGCACCTCGCCCTCCTTGTCGGTGCCGGCGAGCAGCTGCGCCGCCGCCCGCCAGTCCTGGGTGGCCTGGACGACGTGGAGCACGTCGAGCAGGTCGTCGTCCGCGCCCGGGAGCCGGACGTCCTGGTCCTCCTGCCGGATGAACCCGTACGCCGCCGGGTCCGCCGCGTCCGGTGCCCCCGGCGCGACCACCTTGATCCCGCCGCCGCCGCGGCGGCGCAGCACGTAGGGGCCGAGGACGCCGAACAGCAGTCCGAGCGCGATCAGGAACCAGAGAATCTCCATGTGTCCATTGTCCAGGACACCCGATGAGACGATCGAGGCGCAGGGGTGTGCGCAGGACTACGCTCCTGACTCATGAGCGACCAGCACACCCATCAGAGCTTCGAGACCCGCGCTATCCATGCGGGCAACACCGCCGACCCGCTGACCGGCGCGGTCGTCCCGCCCATCTACCAGGTGTCCACCTACAAGCAGG
The DNA here is from genome assembly GCF_042262805.1 of Streptomyces sp. NPDC056361. Lineage (NCBI taxonomy): Bacteria > Bacillati > Actinomycetota > Actinomycetes > Kitasatosporales > Streptomycetaceae > Streptomyces > Streptomyces sp. NPDC056361. Next base: position 32,254 of record NZ_JBHJQI010000022.1, on the reverse strand, counting down.
ACGGCGTGGGCGGGCTGCGCGGCGGATACGAGTACAGCCGCAGCGCCAACCCCACGCGCACCGCGCTGGAGGAGAACCTGGCGGCCCTGGAGGGCGGCCGGCGCGGCCTGGCCTTCGCCTCGGGCCTGGCCGCCGAGGACTGCCTGCTGCGCACGCTCCTCGCGCCCGGCGACCACGTCGTCATCCCGAACGACGCCTACGGCGGCACCTTCCGGCTCTTCGCCAAGGTCGTGCAGCGCTGGGGCGTCGACTTCTCGGTGGCGGACACCTCCGACGTCGAGTCGGTGCGGGACGCCGTCAACGACCGCACGAAGCTGATCTGGGTCGAGACCCCGTCGAACCCGCTCCTCGGCATCACCGACATCGAGGCCGTCGCGGGCGTCGCCCGCCAGGCCGGCGTGAAGCTCGTCGTCGACAACACCTTCGCCTCGCCGTACCTCCAGCAGCCGCTGGCGCTCGGCGCGGACGTCGTCGTGCACTCGCTCACCAAGTACATGGGCGGACACTCCGACGTCGTCGGCGGCGCCCTGGTGACGGCCGACGAGGCGCTCGGCGAGGAGCTCGCCTACCACCAGAACGCGATGGGCGCGGTCGCCGGGCCCTTCGACTCGTGGATCGTGCTCCGCGGCATCAAGACCCTCGCCGTGCGCATGGACCGCCACAGCGAGAACGCGGCGAAGATCGTCGAGATGCTGACCCAGCACCCGAAGGTCACCCAGGTCCTCTACCCGGGCCTCCCGGAGCACCCGGGCCACGAGGTCGCGGCCAAGCAGATGCGCTCCTTCGGCGGCATGATCTCCTTCCGCGTGGAGGGCGGCGAGGAGGCGGCGGTCGAGGTCTGCAACCGCGCGCAGCTCTTCACCCTGGGCGAGTCCCTCGGCGGCGTCGAGTCGCTCATCGAGCACCCCGGCCGCATGACGCACGCGAGCGTCGCCGGCTCCGCCCTGGAGGTCCCGGCCGACCTCGTCCGCCTGTCCGTCGGCATCGAGAACGTCGACGACCTCCTCGCGGACCTGCGCCAGGCGCTCGGCTAGTCGTCCGGACGGCCGGCCGTCCCACGGAGGGCCCGGACACCCGCGAGGACGTCCGGGCCCTCCGCAGTCCGGGCGGCGTCCGCATCGCTTCCGTACGGCGGTCCGTACGCCGCCCTTCGCTGTCCGTCGGCACCCGTTGCCGTCCGTCGCCGTCCGTCGCTTTCCGTCGGTATCCGTACTGGCCTGCCCCCGTCACCAGCCTTCGAGCGGTGGTGTCGTCTGCGCCGGCGGGGCCTCCCAGGGACGGGTCAGCGACGCCCACACCAGGAACGCCAGCGCGGCGAGCGCGCACGCCGTCCACAGCGCCCGGCGCACGCCGAGGGCGCGGCGGCGGAGTCGGGCCCCGCGCGCGGCGGCCCGCAGCGACAGGTCGCCGGGCACCGGTGGGTGCGGGGTGTCGAGCAGCCGGCGGACCGCCGCCTCCTTGTCCTCGTGGCGGCTCACGCGGCGGCTCCCGTGGTCCCGGTGCCGGGCCGCGCGGCGGCCCTCGGCGCGGGCCGCTTCGCGGCGGCCCGGAGCGTGGTGACGGAGCGGGCGCAGACGGCCCGGACGCGCGCCTCGGAGAGGCCGAGCAGGGCCGCGACCTGCTCCTCGGCCACGCCCTCGTACAGTCGGAGGACGACGACGAGCCGTTCCTGCGGGGTGAGGACGGAGAGCACCCCGCCGTGCCCGCCGTGGTGGCGCCAGGCGGTGCGCGCGAAGCGGGCGACGAGGTCGCGGCGGGTGAGGTCGTACGGGTCCTCGTCGTGCAGCCGGCCCCACACCGCGTACGTGTGCGCGAGCGCGGCGGTCAGCAGCCCCTGGGCGTACGGGTTGCGGGCGCGGGTCTCGGCGGTGAGCAGGGTCGCGGTGTGCAGCAGCCGGCCCGCCGCCCCGGCCACGAACGCGTCGAACTCCCGGGTGCGGTAGGCACGTTCGCGATCACGCCCGCTCGGCTGCTGTCCCACGTCCTCATATGAGGACAGCGGGCGGACGGGGTCAAGGGGTCGGTACCCACTCGGTCCGGTCCCCGGGCCCCGCCCGGCCCCGCATCGACGCCTACTCGGCCCCGGCCCCGCCCTCGGTACCGCTTTCGGCCCCCGACCCGGCCGCGGTCTCCGCCGCCGGAAGAGCCTGGCCCACGGGCCCCGTCTGACCCGCGGAGCCGTGGACCGCGTGCCCCGACTGCCGTGCGGACAAAGCGGTGTTGAAGCGGGTGAGGAGCGTGCAGAAGGACTCCCGCTCGTCCGGCGTCCAGCCCTCGGTCACCTCGACCATCAGCTGGCGGCGCGAGGAGCGGACCTCCTCCAGGCGGGCGAGGCCGCGCGGCGACAGCTGGAGCACGACCGCGCGCCCGTCCTCCGGGTGCGAGGTGCGCTTGACGAGGCCGGTGTCGACGAGCGGCGCGACCTGCCGGGTGACCGTGGACGAGTCGATCCCCATGCCCGCCGCGAGCGCCTTGACGCCCATCGGGCCTTCCTGGTCCAGCCTGTTGAGCAGGAGGTAGGCGGCCCGGTCCATGGAGTTGCGGAGCTGTCCCGTACCGCCGAGGCGGGTCTGCTCGGCCCGGCGGGCGAAGACGGCCACCTGGTGCTGGAGGGCGTCGAGGAGACCGGGGTCGAACTCAGTCGTCATGTCCTGAGATGTGGGCATGGCTGTGGGTCTCTCTCTGCGGGGGTGGTCGGTGTGGGGGACAGAGTACGCGGCCCCGACGGGGTCCGTACCGGGGCTGCGCAAACCCGCTGACGCACCTGTCGCCCGGGCGGCCACCAGGGCCGTGAGCTGCGAGACTTGATGTCATGAGCTTCCGTACGCGATACCCCTTGCACCATCTGATGCTGGACGACGTGCGCGGTGCGCAGAAGATGCTGTCCGGGGTGTCCCGGGTGACCGCCATGGAGGGCAGCCGCCATCTGACGTCCCTGGTGGGGGCACCGGTCCAGTTCAAGTGCGAGAACCTCCAGCGGACGGGCTCCTTCAAGCTGCGCGGGGCGTACGTGCGGATCGCCGGCCTGCGCCCCGAGGAGCGGGCGGCCGGGGTCGTCGCCGCCTCGGCGGGCAACCACGCGCAGGGCGTCGCGCTCGCGTCGAAGCTGCTCGGCGTGCACGCGACGGTGTTCATGCCGGTCGGCGCCCCGCTGCCGAAGGTCGCGGCGACCCGGGAGTACGGCGCCGACGTCCGGCTGCACGGCCACGTGGTCGACGAGACGCTCGCGGCGGCGGAGCGGTACGCCCAGGAGACCGGCGCGGTCTTCATCCACCCCTTCGACCACCCCGACGTCATCGCGGGCCAGGGCACCGTCGGCCTGGAGATCCTGGAGCAGTGCCCCGAGGTCAGGACGATCCTGGTGGGCATCGGCGGCGGCGGTCTCGCGGCCGGCGTCGGGCTCGCCGTGAAGTCGCTGCGCCCGGACGTGAAGGTGATCGGCGTCCAGGCGGAGGGCGCGGCCGCCTACCCGCCCTCGCTGGCCGCCGGGCATCCGGTGGTGATCGAGTCGCCGGTGACGATGGCGGACGGGATCAAGGTGGGACGGCCCGGCGACGTGCCGTTCGCGCTGGTCCAGGAGTACGTGGACGAGGTCCGCACGGTCTCCGAGGACGCCCTCTCCTCCGCCCTGCTGCTCTGCCTGGAGCGGGCGAAACTGGTCGTCGAACCGGCAGGAGCCAGCCCGGTGGCCGCCCTGCTCGCCGACCCGAAGGCCTTCCAGGGGCCGGTGGTCGCGGTCCTGTCCGGCGGCAACGTCGACCCGCTGCTCCTCCAGCGCATCCTGCGGCACGGCATGGCCGCCGGCGGCCGCTACCTCAGCCTGCGGCTGCGCGTGACCGACCGGCCGGGCGCGCTCGCGACCCTGCTCGCCGTCCTGACCGTGGTCGACGCGAACGTCCTGGACGTCGGCCACGTGCGCACCGATCCCCGCCTCGGCCTGACCGAGGCGGAGGTCGAGCTGCACCTGGAGACCAAGGGCCCGGAGCACTGCCGGGAGGTCGAGGACGCGCTCAGGGACGCCGGGTACACGGTCCTCGGCTGACCCGTACCCCTCCCCTCCGCACACCCCCCGGTGATCGTGTGACGCCGGTCACGAATTCACTGGGCACGGTGCGCCCCGCGCGCCTAGGATCGGACGGAAACGCCCGAATCTCCCCGGGAGAATTCCTATGCCAGGCGCGATCTACGCCGAGGGTCTGGTGAAGACCTTCGGAGACGTACGAGCACTGGACGGCGTCGACCTCGACGTGCCCGAGGGCACCGTCCTCGGCCTGCTCGGCCCGAACGGCGCGGGAAAGACCACCGCCGTGCGCGTCCTGACGACGCTGCTCCAGCCCGACAGCGGCCGGGCCCTCGTCGCCGGCATCGACGTCCTCAAGCACCCCAACGAGGTCCGCCGCTCGATCGGCCTGTCCGGCCAGTTCGCGGCCGTCGACGAGTACCTCACCGGCCGCGAGAACCTCCAGATGGTCGGCCGGCTCTACCAGATGAAGGCGAAGGCGGCGAAGGAGCGGGCCGGCGAACTCCTGGACCGGTTCGACCTCGCCGACGCCGCCGACCGCCCCGCCAAGACGTACTCCGGCGGCATGCGCCGCCGCCTCGACCTCGCAGCGGCCCTCGTCGTCTCCCCGCCGGTCATGTTCATGGACGAACCGACCACCGGACTCGACCCCCGCAACCGGCAGGCCCTCTGGGACGTCATCAAGGAGCTCGTCGCGGGCGGTACGACCCTGCTCCTCACCACCCAGTACCTGGAGGAGGCCGACCACCTCGCCCACGACATCTGCGTCATCGACCACGGCAAGGCCATCGCCCGCGGCACCGCCGACCAGCTCAAGGCCCAGACAGGCGGCGAGCGCGTCGAGGTCGTCGTCCAGCAGCCCGAGATGATCGACGGCGCCCGGGAGGTCCTCGCCCGCTACGGCATCGCCGGCCCCGGCCACGGCGAGGTGTCCGTGGAGGACCACATCCGCAAGCTCACCGTCCCCGTCGCCGGCGGCGCCAAGCTGCTCGCCGAGGTCATCCGGGACCTGGACGCCATCGGCGTCGAGATCGACGACATCGGCCTGCGCCGCCCCACCCTCGACGACGTCTTCCTCGCCCTCACCGGCCACGCGGCCGAGCGCGGCGAAGAGGAGGAGGTCGGCGCGGCGGACGCCGCCGGCAGGAGCCGGAAGGACCGGAAGGAGAAGGCCTCGTGACCTCCCTGACCGACACCCCCTCCGCGGCCCCGAAGCCGCGCGGAGGCATCGCCCAGTCGATCAACGACTCGCTGGTCGTCACCAAGCGCAACCTGATCCGGATGACCCGGATCCCGGAGATGGTCATCTTCGGGCTCATCCAGCCCGTGATGTTCGTCGTCCTCTTCAGCTACGTCTTCGGCGGCTCGATGAGCGTCGGCGGCAACACGGACCCCGCGGTCTACCGCGAGTTCCTGATGGCCGGCATCTTCGCCCAGACCGTCACCTTCGCCACCGCCGGAGCGGGCGCCGGGATCGCCGACGACATGCACAAGGGCCTCGTCGACCGCTTCCGCTCGCTGCCGATGGCCCGCGGCGCCGTCCTCACCGGCCGCACCCTCGCCGACCTCGTCCAGACCGCGCTGACCGTCGTGGTCCTCGCGATCGTCGGCCTCCTGGTCGGCTGGCGCATCCACAACGGCATCCCCAAGGCCCTCGGCGCCTTCGCCCTGCTCCTCCTCCTCGGCTACGCCTTCTCGTGGATCGGCGCCCTCATCGGCCTCTCGGTCCGCACCCCCGAGGCCGCCACCTCCGGCGGCCTGATCTGGCTCTTCCCGGTCACCTTCGTGTCCAACGCCTTCGTCGACCCCAGCATGATGGCCTCCTGGATCCGCCCGATCGCCGAATGGAACCCCTTCAGCGCCACCGTCCAGGCCTGCCGCGAACTCTTCGGCAACCCCGGCGTCGTCCAGTCCGACGCCTGGCCGATGCAGCACGCGGTCTGGGCGTCGATCATCTGGTCGGTCCTGATCGTCGCGGTCTTCCGCGGCCTGTCGGTGCGGAAGTACCGCTCGGCGACGGTGTGAGCCCCGGCCTCCCCCGCCCGAGCGGGTCAGGGGAGGTAACCGGAGAGGACGAGGCCGTCGGGGAGGGCGAGGAAGACCGCCCCTCCGGCGGCCAGCGCGTCCCCGCCCGACTGCGGAGTGGGGGCGTCGTCCGGGGGGTTGGGCCGGTACTCGCCGATGTCGTCGCCGGTGGCGGGCCCGGACGCCGGATAGGTCACCACCCGGTCCTCCGACACGGCCACGACCCGGTCCCCGGCGAAGTACACCCGGTCTGTCGAGGCCCCGGCGTCCGCCCGCCACCGCTCCCGCCCGGTCCTCAGGTCGTACGTGACCAGGTCCCCGGTGCCGTCGACCAGCGCGACGAGGCCGTCCGCGCGCACGGCCGGCCCGGCCGTGGCCGTGCCCCCGCCGCCGCCCAGGGTGCGCAGCGGCTTCAGCGTGCGGGCGTCGAGGACCGCGACCGCCCCGTCCGCGCGCCCCGCGCAGAGGACGCTCCCGCTCTTCTCGTGCATCGCGAAGGTGCCGCAGCCCTCCCTCACCCGGATCGGGTCCCGGCCCGTGCCGGCGTCGAACGCCACCGACTCGTCCGAGCCGAACGCGACGAGCACCTTCCCCGCGCCCACGACGAGTTCCTCCGGCACCCCGTCGAGCGGCGCGCTCCACAGCTGCTTGCGGTCCTTGAGCCGTACGGCGGTGACGAGCCCGGTGCCTTCCTTCCGGATGCCGAAGTACGTCGAGTACAGGACGCCGTCGACGAGATCGGTGTGCTTGATGCCCCAGTCGCCCTCCGGCCCCGGGATCCGGCCCTGCGCCTTGCCGTCGGCGAGCCCGTAGACGGCGACCCCGTTCATGTCCGTCACGTACACGGCGTCGTCGACGATCGCCGGGTACTTGGGTCCGCTGAGGTCGCTCCCCTCCTGGGCGGGCACCTTCCACATCTGCTTGCCGTCCGCCGCGCCGAGTCCGGTCACCGCCCCGGCGTTGCCGGGGCACACCAGCACCTTCGGCGAGAGGGCGCAGGCGCCGACCCCCGGATCCACCTCGGCGGTCCAGGGCGCCCAGCCGGCCGGGCGGTGGGAGCGGTCGGTGCCGGCCTTGCCGAAGTCGTTGGTGTGGCCAGCGGAGCCGTACGGCAGGACGACCCGACTCAACGCGACGGGGGCCGAGGTGCCGGGTCCGGTACTGGTCCCGGGCGGTGACCCGGCGGCCCCGCCGGTGGACGTACCGCCCTCCCCGCCGCCCCGGTTCACGAGCACCACGCCCACCGTCGCCACCACGGCCACCGCCACCGCGCCCGCCACGACCGCGCCCCAGGGGCGGCGCCGGACAGGGGCGGCCGGGACCACCGGCCGGTCGGTCATGGCGGTGGGGGAGTACGGGACCACCGGGCCGAGCGTCGGCAGGTCCGCCACGCCCGCGCCGGAGGCCGCCGCCTCCCCGACGCTCCGGGCCGCCTCCCCGTACCCGGCGAGCAGCGACAGCACCCCACCGGGCCAGGGGAAGACCTCGGGCGCCTCCTCGCCGCCGAGGAGCGCGACCAGCTCCGCCGCCGACGGCCGCTCGGCCGGGTCGAGCCGCAGGCAGCGCTCCACCACCGGACGCAACTCGTCGGGCACGCCGGCCAGTTCGGCCTCGGCCCGGCTGATCCGGTAGATCACCGCGGCCATCTCGTCGTCGTGGAACGGCCCTCGGCCGCTCGCCGCGAACGCGAGCACCGCGCCCAGGCAGAACACGTCGGAGGCCGGCACCACGGCCCGGCTTCCCACCAGGTGCTCCGGCGACATGAACCCGGGCGAGCCCACCACGAGTCCGGTCGACGTCAGCGCCGTCGCCTCGAAGGCCTGCGCGATGCCGAAGTCGATGAGCTTCGGCCCGGCCGCGCCGAGCAGCACGTTCGCCGGCTTGAGGTCCCGGTGCAGCACCTCCACCCCGTGCACCGCGGCCAGCGCCCCGGCGAGCGCGGCCCCGAGGGCCCGCACGGCGGCCACGGGCAGCGCCCCGGACCGTACGACGGCCTCCGCGAGCGACGGCCCCGGCACGTACTCCGTCGCCAGCCACGGCGAGGGCGCGTCGGCGTCCGCGTCCACGAGTCGCGCCACCCCGGGCCCGTCCACCGTCCGCGCCGCCGCGATCTCCCGCCGGAACCGCGTCCGGAAGTCCGCGTCGACCTCCAGCTCCTCCCGTACGGTCTTCACCGCGACCATCCGGTACGGGTCGGCCGTCGGCGCGTCCGCCGGGCACGCGAGGTGCACTTCGCCCATGCCGCCCGCGCCGATGCGGGCGAGCAGCCGGTAGGGGCCGACGAGACGCGGGGGCTGCCCGGCGGGCATCGCTTCCAGCACCGGACTACTCCTTCTCGCCGGGGAGTTCGACGGCCGCGACGACGCCCTTGTCGAAGATGACGTACGCGATCCCGCCCACGGGCAGCACCTCCGGCTGCCTGATCTGCTTGTGGATGAACTCGCCGTAGTTCGGGTCGTAGTTGTCCTCCTCGGCGCGCGGTCCCGGCGCTCCGGGCACCGGCGTGACCTCGATCCCGCCCGGCTTGCCGTCGGCGGCGAGCCGCACGGAGTAGAGCGACGAGTAGTCGGCGTACACGACCCGGTCGCCCGCGAGCAGCGGGGTGGACCAGCTCTGGGCCAGGCCGGCCGGGGCCGCCTTGAGCGGGAAGGAGGCGAGCGTCTCGCCGGTGCGCGGGTCGAGGATCCGCAGGCCCTTGTCCCAGGCCACGACGGCGTGCGGGCCGACCGCCGTGGGCGCGGCCTTGCCGAGCGGGCCGGGCAGCGACGCCTTCGTGGCGAGGGTACGGGCGTCGAGCAGGTGCAGGTCCGTGCCGGAGTCGGTGCCGTATCCGGCTTCGGCGCAGTACGCCGACGTGCCCGACACCTTGAGCTCGTGGCACGCCTTGGCGTCCGGGTCGACCTGTCCGAGCAGCGTGCCCTGCTTCCCGTCGTACGCCACGAGCCCGCCCTGGCTGAGGGCGTAGACGACGCCCCGGGCGTAGGCGACCGGTTCGTACGACTGGCGCTCGGCGGAGGAGATCACCTCGTTGGTGAGTTCCTTCGACCAGAGTTCCCGCCCGTCTGCCAGGGAGAACGCCGTCAGCGCGGAGCGGGTGGAGGTCACGTCGCGCGTCACCTCCGTGGCCGCGAAGACCATTCCGTCGGCGACGACGGGCCGTGTGACCCAGAAGCCCTGCGGCCCCATGGCCGGCTTCTTCCAGCGCACCGCTCCCGTGCGCGCGTCACGGGCCTGGAGCGACGCGCCGGAGACGAGGACGACCGTCCCGTCGTGGACCGTGGGGCGCGTGGCCTCCCCGGCCGTGAAGGGGTATCCGGTGGGGCTGATGTACGTCTCGCCGGGCGTGTCCTTCGCCCGCGCGACGTCCCACAGCTTCTTCCCGCTCGCCGGGTCCAGCGCCTCGTACCGCCCGTCCGTCGTCCGGCACACCAGCACCTTGTCGCCGGCCGAGCAGCCGAACGCCGGGGCGGTCAGCTTGGTGTGCCAGGACTTCCAGCCCGCCGGCCGCTGGGCGGCGTTCTGCGGGACGACCCCGGAGGCGTCGGCGAGGCCCCGGTCGTCGACGCCCGGGACGCGGGGTCCGGCGGGCGGGGCGGCCTTGGCGGGGGCCTGCGGCTTCCCCGGCTCCGGCCACAGGAGGTACGTGCCGATGCCGCCGGCCACGACGGCCAGGGCCAGCGCGGCGGCCAAGAGCCGCCCCCGGCGTCGGCGCGGCGGGCCGAGGGGCGCGTCGGGGCGGGCGACCGGCCCGAGCGTGGGTACGGAGTGCAGGCCGGGGAAGGCCGGGTTGACGACCGGCCCGGACGCGGGGGCCGCCTCCAGGAGGGGCCCGCCCGAGGCCACCAGCTGGGCGAGCTCCCGCCCGTACTCGCCGATGTGGTCGCGTACGGCCTCCGGCCACGGGAAGACCTTCGCCGGGGCGCCGGGCGCGAGCAGCTCCGCGAGCCGCTCGGGCGTCGGCCGGGCCTCCGGGTCGAGGGCCAGGCAGGCGGCGACGGTCCCGCGCAGCTCGTCCGGCACCCGGCTCAGGTCGGCCTCGGCCTGCGAGACGCGGTGGAGGACGGCGGCCAGTGGTCCGTCGCCGAACGGGTCCTCGCCGGTCGCCGCGTAGCAGAGGAGCGAGCCGAGGCAGAAGACGTCGGACGCGGCGGTCACGTGCCGGGCCCCGGCCACGTGCTCCGGGGACATGAAGGACGGCGTGCCGACCATCAATCCGGTGGCGGTCATGGTGGTGGCGGTGTTGCTGCGGGCGATGCCGAAGTCGATGAGGCGGGGGCCGTCGACGGAGAGCATGACGTTGCCGGGCTTGAGGTCCCGGTGCAGGACCTCGGCCCGGTGCAGGTCGGCCAGGGCCCGGGCGACGTCCGCGCCGAGCGCCCGCACGGCGGCGGCGGGCAGCACGCCGCCGCGCCGCACGGCCTGGGCGAGGCTGGGCCCGGGCACGTACGCGGTGGCCAGCCAGGGCACTTCCGCGTCGGCGTCGCCGCCGACGGGCGCGGCCGCGTACGGGCTGTCGACGAGCCCGGCGATCCTGATCTCGCGCCGGAAGCGGTCCCGGAAGGCCGGGTCCCCGGCCACGTCGCGCCGGACGGTCTTCACGGCGACGAAGACACCGGTCACCGGCCGGCCGGCGCCGGCGGCCCGGGCCCCGGACCCGACGCCGGACCCGGACCCGGACCCGACGCCGGCCCCCGACTCGACGTCCGGCCCGGTCCCGCCCCCCGACTCGGCGTCCGGCCCGGCCCCGCCCCGCGTCTCGGCCGGTTCGGCGGCCCGCCCGAGGAACACCTCGCCCATGCCGCCGGCGCCGAGCCGGGCGAGCACCTCGTACGGTCCGATCTGTCGTGGCGCGCCCTCGCGCAGCGGTCCCAGCACCTCGTCCATCCCCCCTGCAGACGTGTGACGTGACGTGACGTGTGTGACGCGACGTCAGGCCGCATCATTGCATGTGCATGCAGCACGAAGGGCCGGCCCCGATGGGGGGCCGGCCCTTCGTGGAAGGAGTGCGGATCAGCCGGTGTACGGCTTGGCGCTGAGGATCTTCACCGTGGCCTTCTTGCCGTTCGGCAGCTCGTACTCCGCGTCGTCACCGGCCTTCTTGCCGTTGACGCCGACGCCGAGCGGCGACTGCGGCGAGTACGTCTCGATGTCGTCGCTCGCGTACTCGCGGGAGGCGAGCAGGAAGGTCATCGTGTCGTCCTCGTCGCCGTCGAAGGCGATCGTCACGACCATGCCGGGCTCGACGATGCCGTCGTCCGCCGGGGCCTCGCCGACCTTGGCGTGCTGGAGCAGCTGGGTGAGCTGGCGGATGCGGAGCTCCTGCTTGCCCTGCTCCTCCTTGGCCGCGTGGTACCCGCCGTTCTCGCGCAGGTCGCCCTCTTCGCGTGCCGCGGCGATCTTGACGGTGATCTCGGTACGCGCGGGACCAGACAGGTACTCAAGCTCGTCCTTGAGCTTGTTGTACGCCTCCTGGGTGAGCCAGGTGACGTTGTCGCTGGTCTGGGTCACGGGTGCTCCTCGTAGGTACTGGGAATACAAAGCATCGCCCTACGCGGAATGCATGGCGTCCCGGGTGGGCGAAAGCACGAGCCTAACAATGAGTGGCGAAAAGCGGGAGGACATAAACCATCAAGATGGCGTCACCCCAGGTCACGGTGGTGACCCGCCGGGACTCGTCACCCGGTCCCTACCCACCGCTACGGCGCCGTACACCCGATCAGTTCGGCGCTGGTCGCACGGGCGGTGGTGCGGAGCGAGACGACGGTGTCGACCCGGGTGGCGGGGTCGTCGATCCGGACGTCCTTGCGGGCCACCTCGGCCCCGTCCTCGGCGCGGGAGCGCAGGGTGCAGACGCCCTCGACGCCCTCGTCCTTGCGGACCTCCAGGTGGACCTGGACCTCGGTGTCGCTCACCACGTCGAACTTGATCATCTCGGCGCTGATCTTGTTGTCGACGACGTAGTACCAGCCGAACCAGCCCATCAGCGCGAGGAAGAGGACGCCGAGCACGGCGCCGATGATCCTGAGCTTGCGGTCGGCCCGCTCGTCCGCGGAGCGCCCGTAGCGCCCCTCGGGCAGCTGCTCTCGCACCGCGCTCATGATCGATCCTCTCGAAGCCGGGGGTGGCGGAATTTTCGCTCCCCCGATTCCGTCACTATAGAGAACCTGGCTCCGCGTCGAATCACTGAGGATCGAGTCTTGACTGAGCAGCTGCGACTGATGGCCGTTCACGCCCACCCCGACGACGAGTCGAGCAAGGGTGCGGCGACGATGGCCAAGTACGTGTCCGAGGGGGTGGACGTCATCGTGGTGACGTGCACGGGCGGCGAGCGCGGCTCGGTCCTGAACCCCCAGCTTCAGGGCGACCCCTACATCGAGGAGAACATCCACGAGGTCCGCCGCAAGGAGATGGACGAGGCCCGCGCGATCCTCGGCGTCTCCCAGGAGTGGCTCGGCTTCGTCGACTCGGGCCTGCCCGAGGGTGACCCGCTGCCCCCGCTGCCGGAGGGCTGCTTCGCCCTGGAGGACGTGGACACGGCCGCCGGCGCGCTGGTCCGCAAGATCCGCTCCTTCCGTCCACAGGTCGTCACGACCTACGACGAGAACGGCGGCTACCCGCACCCCGACCACATCATGACCCACAAGATCACGATGGTGGCCTTCGACGGCGCGGCCGACGCGGAGAAGTACCCGGAGGCCGAGTTCGGCCCGGTCTGGCAGCCCCTGAAGCTCTACTACAACCAGGGCTTCAACCTCCCCCGCACCACCGCCCTCCACGAGGCGCTCATCGGCCGCGGCCTGGAGTCCCCCTACGCGGAGTGGATCGACCGCATGAAGGAGTTCGAGCGCAAGCCCCGCACGCTGACCACCTTCGTGCCCTGCGCCGACTTCTTCGAGACCCGCGACAAGGCCCTGATCGCCCACCGCACCCAGATCGACCCCGACGGCGGCTGGTTCCGGGTCCCGCTGGAGATCCAGAAGGAGGTCTGGCCGACGGAGGAGTACGAGCTCAGCAAGGCGCTGGTCCCGACCTCCCTCCCCGAGGAAGATCTCTTCGCGGGCATCCGCGACAATGCCTGACATGAGCGCACACCTGGCACTGACCCAGCTTGTCCCCTTCGCCGCCGAAGAGCTGGACAAGAACAAGGTGACCCCCGGCGTCCTCGGCTTCGTCGTCTTCGCGGCCCTGGCCCTCGCGGTCTGGATGCTGATGAAGTCGATGAACCGGCACATGGGCAAGGTCTCCTTCGAGGAGGCCCCCGACCCGGCCGCCGAGGGGACCACCCCGGCCACGCCGACGGGCACCTCCGCCAAGTGACCGCACCGCCCCCCGTCCCGTACCCCACCGGTACGGGACGGGGGGCGGTTCCGTGCGGCCCCGCGGGGCGCGCCCTCCCGACCGGGCCGACCCCGGCCCGACGAGGCCCGCCCCAGGCCCTGTCCGGAAGTCCCACCTGGCTCGCGGCAGACGGCTCTACTTTCCGGACAGGCCCTAAGCCCCCGGCACCCCCAGCACCTCACGGGCGTGCCGGTTCGGCACCATGCCCAGGTCCCAGGCCTGCCAGGGCGCCGACGCGGGGACGCCCCGGCCGAGCACGACGGCGTAGGCCTCGGCGCAGTCGTCGAGCCGCGGGTCACGGGCCGGATGCCGGTCGGCGACCAGCGCGGCCAGCTCCTCGCGGGCCGACGCCGTCCCCGGCTCCGGGGCGCCCGGAGCCGCGTGGGGCAGCAGGGTGCAGCGCAGGAAGCGGGCCCAGTCGGCGCCCCGCAGGTCGCCGTACGTGCCGAACAGGGCGCGCGCCTCGTCGCACAGGCCCAGCGCCTGCGGCACGCGCGCGTTGCCCGCGTCGATGATCGCGAGCTCCAGGCACGTCCAGGCCTCCCCGTGGGCCACCCCGATCCGGTGGAAGTCCGCCCGCGCGTCCACCAGGAGCTGCCGGGCGAAGCCCGAGTTGCGCAGCCCGCCCGTGCGGGCCGCGAGCTGGTCCCGGGTGACCCGGCCCGAGTGGTGCCGGGCACTGGCCAGGCCGTACACGTCCCGCATCCGGGAGAACATCGTCCGGGCCCGGCCCAGCTCCCGCACCGCCTCGTCACGGTCGCCGCGCTCCTCCAGGGCGTGCCCCAGGTGGTAGAGCGTCCACGCCTCGCCCCGCGCGTCCTCCTGCTCGCGGTGCCGGGCGAGCGCCCCGCGCAGCTCCTCGACCGCCGGCTCCGCGTCCCCGGCCGCCAGCCGCGCCCGGGCGAGCTGGGTCAGTGCCCACGCCTCGCCGCGCCCGTCGTGGATGCGCCCGTAGCCGTCGAGGGCGCCCCGCAGCTCGCCCTCGGCACCCGCCACGTCGCCCCGCAGCAGCAGCACCTGGCCCCGCTGGAAATGCGCCCAAGCCTCGCCGTGCGGGGACTCGTGCTCCCGGTGCAGGGCCAGCGACCGGTCGAGCAGGGTCGCCGCCTCCGCCAGGTTCCCCCGGTCCCGCTCCACGGCGGCGAGCGCGTGCAGCGTCCACCCCCGGTCGGCGGCGAGCTCCGCAGGCTCCTGGAGGGCGAGCGCCTCCCGCAGCCGCGCCGCCGCCTCCGCGAGCCGCCCCTGGTGGTGCAGGGTGATGCCGAGCGAGCAGAGCGCGAGCGCCGCCCCCGGGTCCTGCCGGGCCTCCTGGTAGAGCGAGACGACGGACGTGAGCGTCGTCCGCGCCTTGTCGAGCTCGCCGAGCTGCCGGGCCGCGATGCCGGTCCGCCACTGCACCGAGCGGGACAGCTGGCCCTGCCCGACGGACTCGGCCAGCTCGTTGATCTCGCCGAGCCGGTAGAGGTCGCCGCGCAGCAGGCAGTAGTCGCACAGCGCGCCCAGCAGCCCCAGGACGGTCTGCTGGTCGACGCCCTCCGCGTGCCGCAGCGCCGCCGTGATGAAACTGGTCTCCTCGTCGAGCCAGCTCAGGGCCGCCTCCAGGGACCCGAAGCCGTGCCCGTCGAACCGGTCGGCGCGCGTCGACATCTTGCCGTCGACCATCCGGATCACCGCGTCCGCCAGCTCCGCGTAGTTGCGGATCAGCCGCTCCTGCGCGGCCGCGACCTCCGTCGCGTCCTCCTCGTCCAGGAGCCGGACCGCAGCGAAACCGCGCACCGCGTCGTGCAGCCGGTACCGCTCGCCCCGCACGTGGTCGAGCAGCCCCGCGTCGGCCAGCTCCCGCAGCAGCCGCGCCCCCTCCGGCCCGTCCGCGTCGAGCAGCGCCCCCGCCGCGGCCGCCCCCAGCGACGCCCGCCCGGCCAGCGCGAGCCGCCGGAGCAGCCGCCGGGCGTCGTCGCCGAGACCGGCGTGGTAGCGCGCGGACAGGGCGCGCCCGACGGGATCGGCCTCCCACCCCGGACGCGCGAGCAGCTCCGCGAGCTCGTCCATCGCGCGCCGCCCGAGCTGGGAGCCCGTCACCCGCAGCGCCAGCGGGAGCCCGCCGCACAGCTCCCGGATCCGCTCGGCGGCGGCCGCGTCGTACGGCCCCGGGTCGGGCGCCCCCGCCGCGGCCCGCAGCAGTTCCTCCGCCCCGGCCGCGTCCAGTGCCGCCACCGGCAGCGCGTGCACCTCGGCCGGTACGTCGGGGCCCAGGTCCAGCGGCTCCCGGCAGGTCACCAGGACCAGGCTGTCGGAGCGCTCCGGCAACAGCGCCCGCACCTGGGCCGCGTCCACGGCGTCGTCCAGGATCACCGTCACCGGCACCCCGGTCAGCTGCCGCTGGTACAACTCCGCCAGCCGCGCCACCTGTTGGTCGGCCGTCGAGCCCTCCCGGAACAGCAGCCGGTCGCGCGGCGCGCCCAGCCGGTTCAGCAGGTGGAGCAGTGCCTCGCGGGTCGACACCGGCCGCTCGCCGGTCGCGGCGCCCCGCAGGTCCACCACGCACGCCCCGCGGAATTGGTCCCGCAGCGCGTGGGCCGCCCGCACCGCGAGCGCCGTCCGCCCGGCTCCCGGCTCGCCGTGCAGCAGCACCACCGTCGGCCGGGTCACCGCCGACGCCCGCCCCGCCTGCACCCACCGCGTGATCCGGGCCAGCTCCTCCCGCCGCCCCGCGAACACCCCGCCCGGGTCCGGCAGATGGCCGAACGACCGCTCCAGTACGGCGCGCCGCCGGGCCGCCGCACTCCGGTCGGCGCCCCTCAGCCGGTCGCCCCGCACCTGCCGCGGCACCGTCACGGTGACGTCCGGCGGGGCGGCCGCCCGCTGCCGCTCCAGGAACGGCCGCACGCCCCGCTTCTCCAGGGCGGTCAGCCACTCCGCCCTCAACTCGTCCACAGCGGCGGGCAATTCACCGGAGGCGATCGGCCGGGGCCCGGCCGTCACCTTCAGCACGGTCGCCGCCGCGCCGGCCACCGCCACCACCGCGCCCGCGCCGAACGCCGTCCCCGTCGCCGTGCCGAGCGCCAGGTCCGCGCCGACAGCGGCGGCCGCCGCGACCCCGGCGACCAGCGCCGGAGCGCTCACCGCGGGCCCGGTGAAACGATCCGCCCACCGCCGCCGCCCGACACCCGGCGTCCCCGTCGGCACCTCCGAGGCCTCCAGGGCCGCCAGGAACGCCGCGTACTCCGCCGCCGCGTCCGCCGCCATCGACTCCAGCGCCGCCCGGCCCCGCGCGAGCAGCACCTCGGCGGACGGCAGGACGCCGGCCCGCCCGCCCGAGCCCCGTATCTCCTCCGCGACCAGCCGCTCCAACAGCCGCTCGGCCACGGCCCGATGACTCTCCCGCATGTGCGTCCCCCTCCGCGCGCGCCGGCGAACCCGGCCCCGAGTCGTCCGGGCCCAGTGTCCTGCGCGGCGCGCGTCGGCGCGAGAGAGCGGAGAAAGGAGGAGACGGCTGCGGCAGGATGGGCCCATGCCGAACCGACTGGCCCATGAGACCTCCCCGTACCTCCTGCAGCACGCCGACAACCCGGTCGACTGGTGGCCGTGGTCGGCCGAGGCCTTCGAGGAGGCCCGTCGCCGCGACGTCCCCGTCCTGCTCAGCGTCGGGTACAGCTCCTGCCACTGGTGTCACGTCATGGCGCACGAGTCCTTCGAGGACGACGCCACCGCCGCCCTGGTCAACGAGCACTTCGTCGCGGTCAAGGTCGACCGCGAGGAACGCCCCGACGTCGACGCCGTCTACATGGAGGCCGTCCAGGCCGCCACCGGCCAGGGCGGCTGGCCGATGACCGTCTTCCTCACCCCCGACGCCGCCCCCTTCTACTTCGGTACGTACTTCCCGCCCGAGCCCCGCCACGGCATGCCCTCCTTCCCCGAGGTCCTCGAAGGCGTCCGGGACGCCTGGACCGGCCGCCGCGAGGAGGTCGGCGAGGTCGCCGACCGGATCGTCAAGGACCTCGCCGGCCGCTCCCTCGCCTACGGCGGCGACGGCGTCCCCGGCGAGGAGGAGCTCGCCCAGGCCCTCCTCGGCCTCACCCGCGAGTACGACGCCACCCGCGGCGGCTTCGGCGGCGCCCCCAAGTTCCCGCCGTCGATGGCCCTGGAGTTCCTGCTCCGCCACCACGCCCGTACGGGCTCCGAGGGCGCCCTCCAGATGGCCGTCGACACCTGCGAGGCGATGGCCCGCGGCGGCATCTACGACCAGCTCGGCGGCGGCTTCGCCCGCTACGCCGTCGACCGCGCCTGGGTCGTCCCCCACTTCGAGAAGATGCTGTACGACAACGCCCTGCTCTGCCGCGCCTACGCCCACCTGTGGAAGGCCACCGGCAGCGACCTGGCCCGCCGGGTCGCCCTGGAGACCGCCGACTTCCTCGTCCGCGAACTCCGCACCCCCGAGGGCGGCTTCGCCTCCGCCCTCGACGCCGACTCTGACGACGGCACCGGCAAGCACGTCGAGGGCGCCTACTACGTGTGGACCCCCGGGCAGCTCGCCGAGGTCCTCGGCGCGGACGACGCCGCCCTCGCCGCCGCCCACTACGGCGTCACCGAGGACGGCACCTTCGAGCACGGCAGCTCCGTCCTCCAGCTCCCCCAGGAGGCGGGCCCGGCCGACGCCGACCGGATCGCGTCGATCGCGGCCCGGCTCCTCGCCGCCCGCGAGGAGCGCGCCCGCCCCGGCCGCGACGACAAGGTCGTCGCCGCCTGGAACGGCCTCGCCATCGCCGCCCTCGCCGAGACCGGCGCCCTCTTCGACCGCCCCGACCTCGTCGAGCGCGCCACCGAGGCCGCCGACCTGCTCGTCCGGGTCCACATGGACGAGCAGGCCCGGCTCACCCGCACCTCGAAGGACGGCCGGGCCGGCACCAACGCCGGGGTCCTGGAGGACTACGCCGACGTCGCCGAGGGGTTCCTCGCCCTCGCCGCCGTCACCGGCGAAGGCGCCTGGCTGGAGTTCGCCGGCTTCCTCCTGGACCTCGTCCTCGACCGCTTCGTCGCCGAGGGCGGCGCGCTGTACGACACGGCCCACGACGCCGAGGCCCTCATCCGGCGCCCCCAGGACCCCACCGACAACGCCACCCCGTCCGGCTGGACCGCCGCCGCCGGAGCACTGCTCTCCTACGCGGCGCAGACCGGCTCCGAGGCCCACCGCGCCGCCGCCGAAGGAGCGCTCGGCGTCGTCAAGGCCCTCGGCCCGCGCGCGCCCCGCTTCATCGGCTGGGGACTCGCCGTCGCCGAGGCCCTCCTCGACGGGCCCCGCGAGATCGCGGTGGTCGGCGCCCCCGGCGACGAGGCCTTCCAGGAGCTGCGCCGTACCGCGCTCCTGGCCACCGCCCCCGGCGCGGTCGTCGCCACCGGCACCCCCGACAGCGAGGAGTTCCCGCTCCTGAAGGACCGTCCGCTGGTGGCCGGACGACCCGCCGCGTACGTCTGCCGTCACTTCACCTGCGACGCCCCGGTCACGGACCCGGCCGAACTGCGCCGGGCGCTCTGACCCCGGCGCGGAACGGGGACGGCCCCGCCACCCCTCCGAGGAGGGGCGGCGGGGCCGCACCGTCGCCGAGCGGCGTTGCTCAGCTGTTGCCGGCGCCGTTGCCGGACAGCACGGGGATGTCGCTGAGGATGTGCGACAGCGGCTCGTCACCCTTGGCCTGGGTGGAGTTCTCGGTGCACTGCTGGTTCTGCGGGGAGGACAGGACGTTGACGTCCTGGACCGCGATCGGGATCAGGCCGATCAGCGAACCGGCGTTGACCTTGGCCGGCAGGCCCACGCACGGCTTGTTCAGGGAGCCCTGGACGAGCGCGAACTGCGGGCTCATGTCGCCGTGGGTGCTGGAGTTGCCGAACTCCTGGTGGGCGCCGTTGCCCGACAGCGAGGTGGTGCCGCCGTCGTCGGCGATCGCCAGCGCCTGACCGGCACCCGCCGCCGTCGCGCCGAGAACGGACGCGGCCACAGCAGCCGTCGCCAAGAGCTTCTTCATTGTTCAGGCCTTTCGGATCCTGGCCCGCTGAGTGGCGAGCCGTGCTGATCAACTGGTCGGTGGCCCGGAGGTTCCGGCAAGTCCACCGGACGGACTACGGGCAGATGAGCGAGGAACCCGGCGCGGGCCGGTACGCGCCCACCGGGATCTCGCTCGGCGCCACGGCCCCGGCCGCGGGCAGCGGACGGTCCTCGCGCAGCCGCCCGAAGACCTCCGCGGCCCCTTCCTCGTCCCACGCGAGCGTCGACCCGACCCCGGCGATGTCCGGGTTGAAACCCCGTACGGGCACGGTCGAGAACTCCATCCGGTCCGGAGGCAGGTCCTTCAGACGGGCGGCGAGCGTCAGCAGCTCCCTCGTCGAGACGCCCCGCTCGACGGCGGCGGTGCCGCGCAGGGTCCCGGCGAACGCCTCCAACGCCGCCGGGTCGTCCAGGACGCCCTCGCGGAGCCGCTCCAGGGTGTTCACCACGAACTTCTGCTGCTTCTGGATCCGCCCGAAGTCCATCTGCCCGTCGGCCCGCCGCGACCGCACGTACTGGAGCGCCTCGCCGCCGGCGACCCGCTTGGTACCGGGCTGCAGGTCGATGCCGGTGACCGGGTCCTCGAGCGGCTCGACCGTACAGACGGGGACTCCGCCGTCGACGCGGTCGACGGTGTCCATGAAGCGCCGGAAGTCGATCTCCAGGTAGCGGTGGACGGGCAGCCCGGTCATCGACTCGACGGTCTGCACCGTGAAGGCGGGGCCGCCCTCCGCCCAGGCGTTGTTGATCTTCGCGGGGTGGGCGGCGTGCAGCTTTCCGGTCCGCCGGTCGCGGTGCTGGTCGGGGAAGGCGGCGAGTGAGTCGCGCGGCAGGCTCACGACGCTGACCCGGTCGTTCGCCGCGGACACGTGCACCAGCATGATCACGTCGGTGCAGTCGCACTCCTGCCCGCCCAGGCGGAAGCGTTCCTTCTCCTCCTCGGTGACGCCCTTGCGGCTGTCGATGCCGACGACCAGGAGGTTCAGCCCCTGCTCGGGGGAGGGCAGGTCGGACGGGACGACGGCGAGGGCGCCGGGCGCGAGCGCGGCGAGAGCCGTGAGGGCCGCCGAGGCGAGCAGTGCGCGGCGCAGCCCCCGGGAACGCGGGAATTTCATGCCCGCACGCTATTTCGACCCCGCTCGCACACAGGTACGCGACGCGACATGAACAGGGCGAATCACTCTCCTGCGGCGCCTGTGGAATGATGCGGGAATCGCAGCGGAAGGAGCGAAGATGGCGCCGGATCCCGGAAAATGGGAACGGATGGCCTTCATTCCGAAGAGCCGATATGTGAGTGAGGCACCCCCTCCCGACCGCACGCCATTCCCGGTGTATTCCGCCCTGGTGGCCCAGTGGACGCAGGCGGGGCGCACGGTCCCCGGCGTGCCGGACCGCGAGTGGGAGCGCCTGATGGCCGCGCCGGTGTGGCCGACCTGGTGACAGCGCGAAAGGGGCCGCCCCGGAGGGCGGCCCCTGACGTGTGAACGCCGACGCGCGAAGCGCGGAACGTCAGTTGTTGCCGACGCCGTTGCCCGACAGGACCGGGATGTCGTCCAGGATGTGCGAGAGCGCCTCGTCACCCTTGGCCTGCGTGGAGTTCTCGGTGCACTGCTGGTTCTGCGGGGAGGACAGGACGTTGATGTCCTGGACCGCGATCGGGATGGCACCGATCAGCGAACCGGCGTTGACCTTGGCCGGCAGGCCCACGCACGGCTTGTTCAGGGAGCCCTGGACGAGTGCGAACTGCGGGCTCATGTTGCCGTAGGTGGCGGAGTTGCCGTACTCCTGGTGCGCGCCGTTGCCCGAGAGCGACGTGGTGCCGCCGTCGTTGGCGATGGCGAGCGCGGGGGAGGCCACGGCGGCGGTGGCGCCGACGATGGAGACGGCTGCGGCCGCAGTGGCCATAACCTTCTTGATCACGGGAGTTCCCTTCTAGAACCGGCTCCGTGCAGGGAGCTGCCTGATCAACTGCCCCCGGACGCAAGGGTTCCGCGGTGTCACCCCCTTGGCGGAGCGCACTCGGCAGCGCGAAACGCGGGCCCAGTCGAACGGGTGAAGTGCCGGAACCAAAGCCACCGGGCGCAGTTGATCCCGTCGCATCAATCAGGTCGATTGGTGGGAACAGGAACGGAATCACCGTGATCAAGAAGATTATGGCGGCTGCGGCTGTTACGGCCTCTGTTGTCGGCGCTTCTGCTGCGGCGGCCTCCCCGGCGCTCGCCATCGCCGACGACGGCGGCACGACCTCGCTCTCGGGCAACGGCGCGCACCAGTCCTTCGGCAACTCGAAGACCACCGGTGACATGAGCCCGCAGTTCTCGGCCGTCCAGGGCTCGCTGAACAAGCTCTGCCTCGGTGCCCCGGTCAAGGGCAACGTCGGCTCGGTCGTCGGCATCCTCGTCCCGGTCGCGGTCCAGGACATCAACGTCCTGTCCTCCCCGCAGAACCAGCAGTGCGCCGAGAACTCGACCCAGGCCAAGGGCGACGAGCCGCTGTCGCACATCGTCGAGGACATCCCGGTGCTCTCTGGCAACGGTGCCTACAACGGCTGATCCGCATCGCGCGAAACAGGGCCGGAGGGAACGGTGACGTTCCCCTCCGGCCCTGTTCGTGCGGGCAATGGGGTGAAAGAGGAAACTCCCCCGACGTTTCGGTTTCCTTTTCGAGGTGTGTTCGTTGTCTTGTGTGCTGCGGAAATGCATTCCGCCGAAGAAAGGATCCAGACGAAATGAACTGTAAGAAGGCTGCGGCCGTCATCGCCGGAATCGTCATGGCCATGGGTGCGGCGTCGCCGGCCTTCGCGGACGCGGACGCGCACGGTGTGGCGATCGGTTCGCCGGGTGTCCTGTCCGGCAACGTCGTCCAGGTCCCGATCCACATCCCGATCAACGTCTGCGGCAACAGCGTGAACGTCATCGGCGCGCTGAACCCGGCCGCCGGCAACATCTGCGTCAACGCCTGACCCCACGGCACCGCGCAGGCACGGGGTCGGCCCCGGAGAGCGTCCGCTCCCCGGGGCCGGCCCTCGGTCATGCCGTGACCGGCGCCTTCCCGCCCGTACGCGGCAGGCCCACCGCCCCGCCCGGGGCACCCGTCCGCAGCCGCTGCCGCACGCCCTTCACCAGGCGCCCCGCCGTGTACTCGGCGCCGAGGACGAACCGCATCGACGGGCCGTACGAAGGGGCGGTGAGCAGTCCGGCGAGGAAGAGGCCGGGCCACGACGACTCGAAGAGGCCGCCGACCTCCGGCGCGCCGCCCGCGCCGACCGTGCGCAGGGCGCCGCGCAGCGCGGGGGAGAGCACGCCGGCCCGGTCCAGGCTGGGGGTGAAGCCGGTGGCCGCGACGACGTGGTCGGTCTCCAGGACCGTCGTCCCCTCGGGCCCGGCGACGTCGATCCGCAGCCGCTCGTCGCCGGTCACCGCGGCCGAGGTGATCCGCTGCCCGAGGCGTACGTCCCCGATCGCCGCGAACCGCTCGCGGAGCCACCAGGCGCCCGCCGGCCCGAGCGCCGAGTCGAAGATCCGCTCGCGGGTGGCGGCCGGCAGTCGCCGGAAGACGCCCGGGGTGTCCGCGTACAGCTTGTTCTTCCAGCCGCAGCCGAGGCCCGTGTGCGGGGCGCGCAGCGAGGGCCACAGTCCGCGGTCGAGGGCCGGGGGCAGGGTGTTCCAGCGCAGCCGGTCCGCGCGGGCGACGATCCGCACGGTGGCGGCGCCCCGCTCCGTGAGGAGCGCGGCGGTCTCCAGGGCGGCCTGGCCGGCCCCGACGACCGTGACGTCCCGGCCGGCGAAGCCGTCGAGTTCGCCGTGGTGGCTGGAGTGGGTGACGTACCGCCGGGGGAGTCCGCGCAGCGGGCCGGGGATCTCCATGAACGGCAGGACGCCGACGGCGAGCGCCACCGTCCGGGCGCGGAGGGCCTCGCCGTCCTCGGTCCGCAGTTCGAACCCACCGGGGCCGGGGGCCACCGACGCGATCAGGCGCTCGTCGAGCGCCGGCACGGCCTGCCGGGCGAACCAGTCGCCGTACGCGGCGAAGAAGTCGACCGGCAGCGGCACGCCGTGGGTGGCGCGGACGCCCCGGGTGGCGGCGTAGGCGTCGAGTCCGTACGCGCCCCCCGGGTCGGAGAGGTGGGAGGCCCACGGCTCCGACTTCAGGAACATGCCCGAGGGCATGGCGTGCCAGGACTCCATCGAGCGGCCGAAGGTCCGGAGGTCCAGTCCGCGGGCCGCCGCGTGCGCGGCCACGGACAGACCGTAGGGTCCGGCCCCGACGACCACCAGGTCGTACATCGGCTTCGACGACTTCGACATCGTGCCTTCCGCCTTCATCGTGGGGTGAGCTGGTGGGAGGAGGCGCGGGGCGCCGGCGCCGACGCGGTGCCCGGCGGAGGAGTACGTCCCGCCCCGAACAGGCCGCGGAGCGCGGTCAGCGCCCTGCGCAGCAGGTGGGCGGCCCAGGCGCGGCCCATGGAGAGCGCGGGCCCCGGGTCGTCGGCCGCCCACCAGGCGAACTCGGTCCGCTGCCGCGCGGCCCCCGGCTCGGCCGCGTACCGGCGGTGCGGCGAGGCCAGGAGCGAGAGCACCGTGTAGTTCTCGACCAGGAACCGGCGGCCGTACGCGGGGGTGTGCGGCGGCACCGGACGCCCGGTGAGGTCGAGGTGGAGCGCCCGGACCACGTCCAGGCCGTCCGCGTCGGCGAACAGCCGGAACTGGGCGCCGGGCCGGGGGTTGAAGTCGAGCAGGTGGTACGCGCCGGTCGCCCGGTCGAGCCGGAAGTCCAGATCGCACACGCCCCGGTAGCCGAGCGCGTCGAGGAGCTCGCGGGCGGTCCGCTCGACGGCCGGGTTCACCGCCCAGCGGCCCACGGCGGTGAGTCCCGCCCCGTCCGGCCAGGACCGCTCCTTGCGGCCCGACGCCCCGGTCGTGCAGCGGCCCCCGGAGTCCACGTACCCGTGGAAGAACCAGTCCAGGTCGCGGCCCGCCGGGAGGAGTTCCTGGAGCAGCAGCCGGCTGCCCGCCTCCGGGGTGCGGGCGTACAGCTCCCGTACCTCCGCCAGCGACCGCACGATCGTGGTGCTGCGCAGCCCGCCGCCGGCCGGCAGCAGCCACGGCCGGCTCCACTTGGCGATCACCGGCAGGCCGAGCGACCACGCCATGGCGGCGGCCTCGTCGGCGCCGGCGGGCAGTTCGGTCCGCGGGTGCGGCAGGCCCAGGGCCGCACAGGTCTCGGCGAGCGCCCCCTTGTCCGCGACCCGGAGCAACTGCCGCTCGGTCTGCTCGGGCAGCAGGAAGCGCGGGCCGAGTTCGTCGCGGTGGCGGGCCAGCGCGAGGGCGCTGACGTCGTCCAGCGGCACGGGCAGTACGGGTTCTGACGGGCTGTCGGTGATCTCGCCGGCCATCCGCTTCAGCAGCCCCGCCAGCTCGGCGGCGGAGGTCGCCACGGGGCGGGCCCGGGCCGAACGGAGATAGCGGGAGCGGGTGACCGGACTGGTGCTCGATTCGATGACGGCATGGACCGGAATTCCCGCCCGTCCCAGCGAGCGCGCGGCGCCGAGGGTGCCGTGATGAAAGGGATTCCGGTCGAGCCGCACCAGGACGGCGGGGACACGGGTGTCGAAACTCTGGCGCAGCACGGCATGCCCTTCCTCTCGGGTGCCCCAACTGGGCGATGAAATCCTCTAATGGACTACCGATCAGAGGGAAGCCGAGTTCACGGTCGGCTCATTAGGAATACTTTCGGAACATCGGATTGACGGATCATCAAAAAGCGAACGGCGCTAAGGAGCAACCATGGCAGCTGCATACCGGAGAACCTCGAGAGCGTGGCTGGGGGTGTTCACCGCCGGTCTCCTCGCCACGGGCTCAGTCGTCCTCTCGTCCCCCGCCCGCGCCGCCGACTCCGCCACGGCGAAGGACCCCACGCCGACGCTCGCCGGCGCCATGGGGGCCTTCCTCGACTCGGGCGCGCTCGGGGTCGCCCGCATCGGGCAGCTGCAGCGGTGGCTCGGCGGCCACGAACTCCGCGTCGGCCACACCTACCTCCCCGGCGAGCGGTGGAGCAGCATCGAGGGGCCCCCCGGCTTCCTCGACGCCTGGGCCGACTGGCGCAACGAGAAGGCCGACCGCCTCTTCGTCCTCAACGTGCCCATGCTCGAACGGAACGAGGCCGGCGTCTCCGACCACGAGGTCCGCCGCCAGCTCCAGCTCGGCGCCGCCGGCTACTACGACCACCACTTCAAGACCCTCGCCGAACGGCTCGTCGGACTGAACGCCGCCGACACCGTCGTCGTCCTCGGCTGGGAGATGAACGGCACCACCTACACCCACCGGTGCGCCCCCGACCCCACCGCCTGGAAGAAGTACTGGAACCGGATCGTCGCCACGATGCGGTCCGTACCGGGCCAGGAGTTCCGCTTCGACTTCAACCCGAGCCGCGGCCGCGACGCGATCCCGTGGACCGAGTGCTACCCGGGTGACGACGTCGTCGACATCATCGGCATGGACTCGTACGACCAGCCCCCGGGAATGAGCTTCGACCAGCACGTCAGCGAGCCCTACGGACTCCAGAAGCAGGTCGATTTCGCCGCCGAGCACGGAAAGCAGATCTCCTATCCCGAATGGGGGCTCTTCCGGAACGGCGACAACCCCACCTACATGCGGCGCATGCTGGAATGGATGCGGCAGCACAAACCGCTGTACCACACGATCACCGATTACTGCCCGCACGGCGTCTGGCAATGCGACGACAATCCGCAGTCCTCGCTCGTCTTCCGCCAGATGCTGTACGGAGCGACCGAACCGGAACTCCCGACGGATCCGGTGGACCCGACCGATCCGGTGGACCCGACGGACCCGACGGACCCGACGGACCCGACCGATCCGGTGGACCCGACTGACCCGACGGTCCCTGAGCCGAAGCCTGAGCCCAAGCCGGAACCGAAGCCGGAACCCAAGCCCGAGCCGAAGCCTGAGCCCAAGCCGGAACCGAAGCCGGAACCCAAGCCCGAGCCGAAGCCTGAGCCCAAGCCGGAACCGAAGCCCGAGCCCAAGCCCGAGCCCAAGCCCGAGCCCAAGCCCGAGCCGAAGCCGGAACCCAAGCCGGAACCGAAGCCGGAACCCAAGCCCGAGCCCAAGCCCGAGCCGAAGCCGGAACCCAAGCCCGAGCCCAAGCCGGAACCGAAGCCCGAGCCCAAGCCGACCTGCTGGACCGTGAACCTCGGTTCGTGGTTGGAGGGTTGGATCGGTGGGCCGGTCTGTGTGCCGGAGGGCTCGTGGAAGGACGAGGCCGATCTCGACTGGAAGGACGCGCTGAAGGGGGTCTGGCCCTTCTGACCGGAGCGCACGGCGGTGGTGGAGCTCATCCGCCGCCGCCGTGCGGCGCACGGCCGGGGAGCCGGTCGAGGGCGCGGCGGATCCAGGCGTGGCTGCGGGCCTGTCCGGCGGCCCAGCGGCGGGCGTCGGCGGCGCCGGCGCGGAGCCAGAGCAGCGGGGCCGTGCCGCGGCCGGTGAGGAGGAGGCGCCGGTTGCGTACGGGCTCGGGGCGCCAGTGCTGCTTGTACGACTCGCTGCCCCGCAGCATGCTGAGGGTGGTGCGGCCGCCGGCGCTCGTCTCGGCGGCGCCGTGGCGGAGGAGCATGGCGGCGACGTCGACCTTGCGGGCGCGCAGGGCCGGGTCGGCGCCGTACAGGTAGCCGCCGGCGAGCCGCGGGGACATGAGGGTGAGGTCGGCGGCGACCACGTCCCCGGCGAGCCGGAACTCGGTGACCATCGCGTCGCCGCGCTCGACCATGGGTCGCACGGCCCGGGTGAGGTGTTGGGCGAACCGGCTGCTGGTGTGCTCGGCGGTCACCCCGCGGCCCTGCCACTGGAGCCGGTGGAGCGTGAGGAGCCGGTCGAGGGCGGCCGGGACCTCCTCCCCGGTGACGATGTGGGTGTCGATGCCGAGAGCGTCCAGCTTGCGGAGCTTGGCGCGGACCCGCTGGGCCTTCCCGGAGGGGATCCGTTCGAGCAGCCCTTCCATGGGGACGGCGGGCAGCTCCAGGCACAGCGAGTCGGGCAGCCGCCGGCGCGGTCCGCGCCAGTGCGCGAAGACGCGTTCGCTGGCCGCCCCGGGCCGCACCTCCCGCAGGTCGATGACCGCGCCCCGGGCGGCCCGGGCGAGCCCGCGGGCCAGGGCCGGCACGGCCTCGGGGCAGTCGTCGTCGAGGAGGACGTCCGTGAAGTCGGTGATGGTGCCGCCGAGCTGGGTGAGGACGGGCAGCGGTCCGCGGGCCCGCATCAGGGGTGCGGCGGCGACGAGTCCGCCGTCGTCCCGCCGTACGAGCACCACCCGCAGCGCGCCGGGACGGCCGTACGAGAGCCACCAGGAGTGCAGCCAGGAGTGGGACTGGAAGGGGGTCGCCGAGGAGCAGCGGCCGTACAAGGCCGTCCACTCGGCCGTCAGGCGGCCGAAGGCCTCCTCGTCGCGGCAGACCTCGGTCCGCAGGGCTCTCGGGGTCACACCGCCTCCGGCTGGTGCGTGGCGGCCGCCGGGGCGGGCACCGGGGCGGACGCGACGGGGGCCTGGCGGGAGTGCCGCGCCTCGCCGCGGGTGGCGCCGCGCTTCGGGCGGACCAGGAGGACCAGACCGCCCAGGAGTCCGCCCGCACAGCCGCCGACGAGCGCGGAGAGCGGCGCGGAGGGGGAGACCGGGGCGATGGGCTTGGTGGCGCGGGAGAACTGGACGACCTTCACGCCGGTGCTGCCCGCGACGTGCGTGCTGTTCAGGACCAGTGCCCGGGCCACGCCGTCGGCCATGGACACCGCCTTCGAGGGCTGCTCGGCGCGGGCCGTGATCGAGATCATCGGGGCGTCCGGGGAGGTCGCCGCCTGCACGTTCCTGCGCAGGGTGTCGGCGGTGACCCCGGCCCACACCTGGGCGTCGCCGGTCACCGCGATGTCGGTGGCGACCCGTCCGTACGCCTGGGCGAAGCCGAGCGCCGCCGCCGGGTCCGACTTCTCGGCCGGTACGACGATGACGTAGCTGGTCGCCGCGTACTGCGGGGCCTTCAGGACCCCGTAGCCGCCGCCGAGGGCCGCCCCGGCGAGGACGGCGGCGGGCAGGACCGCCCAGCGGCCGGGGGACCGCAGGCCGCCGGGGAGGAAGGAACGGGGTGGGTTGGTCTTCATGGGTGCGGGCTCTCTCACTTCGCGGGGGAGGGGGTGCCGTGGACGGACTGGTCGTAGAGGGACATCAACTGCCGGGCGCTGTGCGCGATGTCGTAGTGGCGGGCGGCCGCCGGCGCGGGCAGCCGGGCGAGCCGGGCGTCGCGGATGCCGCGCAGCGCGGAGATCAGCTCGGGCACGGACTCGCCGATCCGGCGCGCGCCCGGTGCCGCGTCCGGCGGCAGGTCGTCGATCGCCGGGCAGGCCACGTACAGCACGGGCAGGCCGGCGGCGAGCGCCTCGACGACGGCGAGCCCGAACGTCTCGTCGGGGGAGGTCGACACGAAGACGTCCATCGCGGCGAGCAGCCCGGGCAGCGAGGGGCCGGTCGAGGCGGCGGTCGGCGGGTCCGCGCAGGCCCCGGCGAGCAGCACCCGGGCGGCGGCCCCGCACTCGCCCGCCACCCGCAGCAGCTCCGCCCGGTGCCCGCCCTCGCCGACGAGCAGCAGCCGCGCCTCCGGCACCGACGCCACCGCCCGCACCAGTCGGTCGAACCGCTTCCCCGGCGTGAGCCGCCCCACCCCGCCCACCACATAGGCGTCCTCGGGGATGCCGAGGGCGCGCCGGGCGAGGCGGCGGGCGCCCGCGTCGAAGGCGAAGCGGTCCGTCTCGATGCCGTTGGGCACCACCCGGATGCGGTCCCGGGGCACGCCCCAGTCGGCCAGTCGGCGGGCCACGCTGGGCGAGACGGCGACCGTGGACGTGCCGAGCCGCTCGGACGCGAGGTACAGGGCGCGGGTGCCCGCGGAGAGCGGCCGGCCCTCGATCTGCGTCTCGCCGAGCGAGTGCTCGGTGGCGATCACCCGGCGGACCCCGGCGATCCTGGCCGCCGTCCTGCCGTACACGCACGCCCGGTACAGGTGGGTGTGGACGAGGTCGTAGCGGCCCTGGCGGACGATGCGGGCGAGCCGGGGCAGCGCCCCGAGGTCGCGGTTCCCGGTCATGCCCAGATGGGTGACGGGGGTGCCGTCCGCCTCGATGCCCGCGGCGACCGCGCCGGGGTTGGTGAGCGTCACCACCCCGCTGCTGACCGGGAGGTGGCGGAGCAGCAGCCGCAGCTGCTGCTCGGCGCCGCCGATGCCGAGCCCGGTGATGACGTGCAGGACCTTCACCGCGCACCGACCGCGGTGGGGTCCTGCCGGGCGGGGACCAGGTCGGCGGGGTGGCGGCGGCGCAGCGGGTGCAGGACGCGCTTGGCGGTGAGCCGCAACGAGGTGTCGTCCTCGCCGATGTGGACGCGGGGCAGGGCGTACGTCCCGGTGTGCCGGCCCGGGTCGATCGCGCAGGCGTAGCGGTATCCGGCCTTGCGCACGGCGTGGATAGCGCGCGGGTCGACCTGCCCGTACGGGTAGCAGAAGCCCTCCACCGGCGCGCCGGTCATCTCCTCCAGGAGCTCGCGGCTCCGGCGGGTCTCGGCGGCGAGCACCGCGTCGTCGGCCTCGGTGAGGGAGACGTGCGTCAGGCCGTGCGAGCCGATCTCCATGCCGGCGTCGGCGATCCGCAGGATCTCGTCCTCGGTCAGCAGCGACTTGCGCGGCCCGGCGGCGTCCCAGCCGTTCTCGCCGCCGAGCCGGCCCGGCAGGACGTAGACCGTCGCCGTGAAGCCGTGCCGGCGCAGCAACGGCAGCGCCGAGTCGAGGAAGTCCGCGTACCCGTCGTCGAAGGTGAGGCCGACGAGGCCCTTGGCGCGCCCGGCGGCGGTGGCGGCGAGCAGCTCCCGCACCGAGACCCCGCGCAGCCCCCGGTCGCCCAGCCAGTGCAGTTGCCGGGCGAAGCGCACGGGGGAGACGGTCACCCGGTACGGGTCGTCACCGGCGTCCGTGATCGAGTGGTACATCGCCACCCACAGGGGCGGCTTCACCCACAGGGGCGGCTTCGGCAGCAGACGGCGCAGCGCGGTGGCGGCGGGCATGGGGGGTCCTCCGGGAGGCGGAGCGGGGCAGGGGCGGAATCTCGGGCGCCTTGGGGGCGCAGGCGAGGAAGAGCAGGAAGACGCCGCAGACGGCCAGGCAGGCGGCGGCGACGGCGAGGGCGGCGGGGCCGATCGCGAGCTGGCAGAGCCAGCCGACGCCGGTGGCCCACGCGCCGGCGGCGGCGAGCCGGAGAAGACCCTCGCCGAGCCGGTCGACGCGGACCGGGACGGCCTGCCGGTGGGCGCCGCGCAGCAGCAGGACGGCGGTCAGGGTGATCCCGAGGGCGTTGGCGGCGGCGATGCCCACCGCACCCCAGTAGTGGGCGCCGGGGACGCCCGCGGCGGCGGTCGTGGCGAGGCCCGCGGCCATGGAGGCGGCCGGGTACCAGAGCGGGCGGGCGGCGGAGAAGTAGCAGCGGACGAGGGCGCCGACCATCGTCTGGCCGAGCAGCCCGAGCGCGTAGACCCGCATGACGGCGGCGGTGGACGTGGTGTCGGCGGCGCCGAACTCTCCTCGCTCGAAGAGGAGTTCGACGATCCGGGGGGCGGCGGCGATCACCGTGGAGGCGCCGGCGAGCACCACGACGGCGGCCATCAGCAGATCCCGCTCGACCCGGCGGCGGGCCGCCTCGGTGTCGCCCGCGGCGAGCGCGCGGGCCACCACCGGGAAGCTGACCGTGCACAGCATCAGGGACAGGATCATCGGCATCTGGGCGACCTTCTGCGCGTAGTTCAGATGCGAGATGGCGCCGGCGGGCAGCGGGGACGCGAGGAAGCGCTCGATCAGGGTCTGGGACTGGCGGCACAGCGAGAACGCGACGACGGGCGCGATCAGACCGAGCAGCACGATCCGGCCCTCGCCCGAGTCGCCGGACGCGAGCGCCCCGGGCTCCCGCATCGGCACCGGACGGACCCGCAGCTCGCGCAGCAGCGACGGCGCCTGCACGAGGACCATCAGCACGCCGCCGACCGCGACCCCGGCGGCGGCGGAGCGCACCCCCCACGGCTGGCGCAGCAGCAGGATCGTGCCGATGATGCCGACGTTGTACGCCACGTAGATGGTCGCCGGGGGCACGAAGCAGCCGTGCGCGCGCAGCGCGGCCGAGCAGTACCCCACCAGCGCGAACGACAGCACGCACGTCCCGGTGAGCCGCGTGCAGTCGACCGCGAGCCCCGGATCGGGCAGCCCCGGCGCGAGCGCCGACACCAGCAGCGGCGCCGCCACGACGAGGAGCGCGGCGGCGGCCCCCACGGCCAGGGTCAGCCGGGGCAGCGTGCCCCGCACGAGCGCCCGCACCGGGTCGCCGAACGGGCCCCCCGAACGCCGGGCCAGGGCACGGGAGAACGCCGGCACCAGGATCAGCGCCATCGCGTCCTCGATCAGCAGCGTCGACGCGAACTCCGGCACCGTCCACGCCACCAGGAACGCGTCGGTCTCGGCCCCCGCCCCGAAGTACCCCGCCAGGATCTGGTCCCGTACGAGCCCCAGCAGCGCCCCGAGCGCCGTCAGCGCGGCGGTCACCGCGGCGGCCTTCGCCAGGAACCCGCGCCCCTGCGTCCGGTCGCCGCCCGCGCGGGGCGCCCGCACCCGGGCGTGCGCCCGCCGCCCCGGAGGACGGGCCGGCAGCGGCGTGAGACCGCGCACGGCCTCGGTCACCGCGCCCGTCGCGGCGCCCGTGGCCCCGGGCAGCAGCGCGGCCTCCGGGCCCCACGGGGAG